>DATMJT010000531.1:0-2329 GCA_035553735.1 Pilimelia sp. | reverse complement strand
CCTCGGGCACCCGGGTGGACCCGGGTGCCCGAGGCGTCGACAAGGGCGGGCGTCAGAGCGTGGGGAGAAGTCGGCTCAGACGGCCCGCGATCGCCTGGTACCCCGCTGGGTTGGGGTGGAACGAGTCGCTCACCGGAGTGGTGAAGCCGTGGGTCCACTCGGCGTCACTGCAGACCCGGTGGCCGCGGAAGAGTGCCAGCCCGCTGACGTAGGTGACCCGGGAGTCCCTGGTGGCAAACACCGCGTTCATGATCATCCGGTCGACGTCCTGGACCGACTGGTAGACCAGCCTCCGCTCGTTCACGGAGACGTCGGTTGCCACACCCGGACACCGCGCCAAGGTGGGCTGCGCGTCGCCGCCGTCGTCCGGGTTGGGGAGGAAGGCCGGATAGCTGAAGACCAACAGTCTTCCGTCGGACCTCATCCTGGACCTGATCTGCTGGTACAACGTGGTGAGCTGCGCCTGCGTCGCCGCCAGTTGTTGCGGGGTGATCAGCGGTCCCGCGGCGGTGCAGTCGCGGGAGAAGACACATTCGGTAAGCCTGCTCGAGAAGCCGAGGTCGTTGCCGCTGATGGTTAGCGTGACCAGCCGGGTGAACGGCTGCACCGCGTTCACCTGTGGCGGCTCGCCGGGATAGTGGTGGGTGTACATGTGTCTGATCATCGCCCCGTGGCAGGCCGCCAGAGCCGGCTGGTCCACCGGTAGGCCGCCGCGGGTGGGCGACCCGGCGAGGAGACGCGGGTACGTCACGGGCGAGCGCCGGCACTGCGCGTCGGAATAGGGCGGCGCGCCGGTCCCCGAGGAGAACGAGTCACCCATCGCGGTGTATCGGATCACCGGCGGTTGCAGCCCGGTCGCGAACGTCCCCGCGCCCATCACGATGTTCAGCACGTCGGTGCCGAGCCCGAGGCACCGCAGGTAGCGCAGCCCGGGAATCGGAAAGCAGCCTCCCCACGGAATCCCCGAGGGGTTCCGCAGGAACAGCTCGAACTCGATCTCCACCTGGCGGGCACCGTCGAACATTTCGCCGGGAATACTGACGGTGCCCCTGGTCGAACCGGAAGCGGTGGGACCATACACAGCGGGCGCCGACGTGTCGAGGCGCTGGTTGTTGAATCGACCTCGGTCGACCACACCCGCGACGATGTAGGCCGAGCTGAGGAGGTAGTTGCAGGAGAACTCCGCCTGATAGTTGATCGTCACGGCGTAGTCGGTCTGGTTGGGTCGGCCGCTGACGAAGACATCCTTGGTGACCCGCGCAGAGCAGAACAGAGGGGTGGACGGGGGGTCGTCCGGGCCGGCCTGTGGCGCCGCCCCGCCGATGGGAGGGATCGTGGTTCTCTGCACCGCCGCGGCGGCGGCCGCGTCCGGTTTGGCCGTGGCGCCTTGACCCTTGTCGACGCCGGGCAATGCCTTGGGCGGCGTCGGCGTCAGTGGCTCGGTGAACGGTGTGATCTTCCGGTCGGTCCCGGGAAGGGTCACCGGCCCGGGTTTCTCCGCGGGACGCCACACCTGGTTCGGAGCGGCCTGCGCATCCGGCGAGGCCATGCTGCCGTCGCCGGTGTTCACCGGCGGGGTTTGCGCGGCATGCGCAACAGGCACGCCGACCACCAGTCCGCCCAGGACGACCAGCACGGCGAGCAGCCGCGCTCGTCGCCCTGGTGACCCCAAGGTATTTGATGTCACTAACACTCCTGACGTCGGGTGACCGACGTCTGTCGGTCACCTCTGGCAAATGTTGCTGGTTGCTGAGCAGGCCGGTGACGCGGTACCGAAGCGGCGACCTGCGTCTTCGGCAGAATTGCAGCCGAGTTCGGGTCCGATCCATGCTGCGTCGGCTACCGAGCTGCGGCGTGGTTACGCAGACTTCCCCTGCCATGGCGAAGAGGCGCACGGTGAGTGTCGCGGTGACGCCGGCAACGGGCTCGGCGCGTGCGGGGTGCCGACCTGGGTTCGGCAGCCGGTCGTCTCGTTCGGGCCGCTTCACCTCATTGCGTGAACCGCCTTTCAGCGCTCTCCCGTCTCGGCTCCGGCGCGGTGGTCGATCAAGGGGGTGCCGGGCCACGGTCTCTTTGAGGATGGGCGTGGGCGTCTGTCAACCTGTCAATAGATTGTTAATGGTTGATACTGGGACGGCGGCCCGGCGCATCCCCTCAACCCCTGCCACGCCCTCGCAGTGATCACTCACTGAGGTGCCCCCGCTTCCCCGGAGTCTTCTGATCATGGTCTGATGGCCGTGGAGAGGACGTTCTGTGGCAGCACCGAAGAAGTACCCCGACGAGCTGAGGCAGCGTGCTGTGCGCCTGTATCGGGAGTCGGACCCGAAAC
>DATMJT010000530.1:0-3111 GCA_035553735.1 Pilimelia sp. | reverse complement strand
GTGCCGGCCCAGCGTGGCCACGCAGAAGCCGACCACCGTGGCGACCACCGCGACGCCGATCCCGCGCAGCGCCAGCAGGCCGTGCGCCCCCCACTCGTGCGCGGTCACCCGGCCGGGCAGGCCGACGGTCTGCCCGATCAGCCAGAAGCCGCCCACGTAGAGCAGCGTGGCGAGCACCGAGGCGACGAACACACCCCCGGTGACCGCGGCCAGCTTGGTGCCCAGCACCCGGCCGCGCCGCGGCCGCCAGAGCAGCAGGTTCGTCATCCCGCCCGAGGCCAGCTCCGCGCCCACGTAGGAGGCGCCGACGAGGAAGCCGAACAGGGCCAGGAAGGCGGCCAGCACCAGCAGCAGCACCTTGATCTGACGGTCGAAGACGAAGACCCCGTAGAGGAAGTCCTCGGTGACCGGCTGGTTGACGTCGATCCGCTCACACGGCGGGTACTTCTCCCGCAGCGACTGCGGGGCACCCGGGGCGCGCGCGGCCCGGCACTCGGCCAGGAAGCGCGCCGCGTTGGCGCGCTCCTCGGCGGCCTGCCGGGCGGCGGCGGCCACCCGCTGCGCGTCCGGCGGGCTGGAGCTGGCCACCGTGGTGGCCATGGCCAGCCCGCCGGCGACCACCAGCAGCACCACCATGAGCCGGACGAAGCG
Organism: Pilimelia sp.; assembly: GCA_035553735.1. Classification (GTDB taxonomy): domain Bacteria; phylum Actinomycetota; class Actinomycetes; order Mycobacteriales; family Micromonosporaceae; genus DATMJT01. The sequence continues at coordinate 2,460 of DATMJT010000530.1, read as the reverse complement.
GCGGGCCGTCAGGCGGCCCAGCTCGGCGCGGAGCAGATTCATCGGGTCACCTCGATCTCCGCGGGCTCGCCCGCGGTCACGGTGGTCGGGTGTGCCGGCCGGATCGAGTCGTCCACCTGCTTGTGCCGGCCGGGCTCCGGCACGGTGCCGGTCAGCTCCAGGAACACGCTCTCCAGGTCCGGCGCCAGCCGGGTCAGCTCGCTGACCCACAGGCCCTGGCGGCCGAGGGTCTCGGTCACGGCGGCCGGGTCGGCCACCCCGGACACCCGCAGGTGGTCGTCGTGGAACCGGACCGCGATCCCGGCCTCGCCGAGCATGTCCGCCGCCCGCCGGTGGTCTGCCACCCGGACGCGGAACTCCCGCCGGTCGAAGCCCGCCAGCACCTCCGCGACCGGGCCGGCGGTGACCCGGCGACCCCGGGAAATGATCGTGACCGAGTCGCACACCTGCTCGATCTCCGACAGCAGGTGGCTGGAGACCAGGACGGTCACCCCGCCGGCCGCCAGGGCCCGCATCATGTCGCGCATCTCGCGGATACCCGCCGGGTCGAGCCCGTTCGCCGGCTCGTCGAGGATCAGCAGCTCGGGCGCCTTGAGTAGCGCCGAGGCCACGGCGAGCCGCTGCTTCATGCCCAGCGAGTAGCCCCTGACCCGCTCGTCGGCCCGGTCGAGCAGCCCCACCCGCTCCAGCACCTCGTCGACGCGGGCGGCGGGCAGGCCGCCCGCCGTGGCGAGCAGCCGCAGCGTGCGGCGCCCCGAGAAGTTGCCGAAGAACTGCGGGCTCTCCACGATGGCCCCCAGCCGGCCGACCACCTCGGGCAGCTCGTCGGGCACCGGACGGCCCAGCACGGACATCCGGCCGGCGTCGGCGCGCACGAGGCCGAGCAGCACCCGCAGGGTCGTCGTCTTGCCGGAGCCGTTGGGGCCCAGGAAGCCGTGCACCTGTCCGGCGTCGACCCGCATGTCGAAGCCGTCCAGCGCGACCCGGCTGCCCCGGCGCACGCTGCGGTAGGTCTTGCGCAGCCCGTCGATCTCGATGACGGCCGTCATCCGGCACCTCCGGTCGGGGGACCGCCCGACCGGGCGGGCGGAGCGGATCCACGCGGCGATCACGTGAGCGAGGCCACGGCGCCACACCATACGCGCCGACGCCCGACCGTGGGGGGCATCCGCGCGGCCCGTGATTGGATGGACCGGTGTCCAACGATGTCGTGATCGCACTGCACGAGGCCGGCGTGGTGCGGTCGGGCAGCCACCTGCTGCGGGAGCTGACCTGGCAGGTGGGGCCGGAGGAGCGGTGGGTGGTGCTCGGACCCAACGGAGCCGGCAAGACCACGCTGCTCAGCCTGGCCGCCGCGCGGCTGCACCCCAGCGCGGGCACCGTCGAGGTGCTCGGCGAGCGGATCGGCCGCACCGACGTGACGGAGCTGCGTACCCGGGTGGGGCTGGCCACCGCGGCGCTGGCCGACCAGCTGCCCGCCGACGAGCGGGTGCGCGACGTCGTCGTGACGGCCGCGTGGTCGGTGATCGGGCGGTTCCGCGAACGGTACGACGCGCTGGACGAGGCCCGGGCGGCCGCCCTGCTGCGGCAGTTCGGCGTCGCCCACCTGGCCGACCGCCGCTACGGCACGCTGTCCGAGGGCGAGCGCAAGCGGGTGCAGATCGCCCGGGCGCTGATGACCGACCCGGAGCTGCTGCTGCTGGACGAGCCGGCGGCCGGACTGGACCTCGGCGGCCGGGAGGAGCTGGTCGGCCGCCTCGGCGAGCTGGCCGGGGACCCGGACGCGCCGGCCCTGGTGCTGGTCACCCACCACGTGGAGGAGATCCCGCCGGGCTTCACCCACGCGCTGCTGCTGCGCGACGGAGTGGCGATGGCCCAGGGCCCGCTGGCCGAGACGGTGACCGGCGAGCACCTGTCGAAGACCTTCGGCCTGCCGCTGGCCGTGGCCCGCGTGGGCGACCGGTTCACCGCCCGGGCACGGTGACCGCGGGCACCGCGCGGGCGCGCTGCCGGCGCGCACCGTCGGGGCCGCGCTGACGCGGTCGCCCGACGGGCGCCCGCGGCCCGCCTACCGCCCGGGCGCCCTGACCGCGCGGCGCACCGGGCGGACGCGCGGCGGCGGCGCCCAGCCGTGCTCGGCCGCCCGCTGCACGGCCCGGTAGATCTTCCCGAACCGCAGCCGGTCCCGGGTGCGCAGCAGCAGCACCTCGTGGCCGTGCCGTTCGGCCCACAGCTCGTACGCGTGCCAGCCCCGCGTGTACGAGCGGTCCAGGTGTTCGAGCAGCACGTCGGCCAGCGGCCCGACGCCCAGCCCGACCAGCACCGCGCCGGCGATGATCGCGAGGGTGGTCGAGAACGCCGCGTCCAGCGACAGCGCGACCACGATGCCCAGCGCGGCCAGCACCAGCGGCACCAGTAGCGCCAGGCCGAGGGCGCCCCGCCCCGCCAGCGCCCGCCACG
>DATMJT010000529.1:0-5110 GCA_035553735.1 Pilimelia sp. | reverse complement strand
CCAGGAACGCGCCGCCGATGGTCAGCAGGCCCCACGCGACGCTGCCGATCACGGAGATCACGAAAACGCGGGGCTCGGTGCGGATCGAGATGCCCAGCACCCGCAGCCCGCGGACGAGGACATCCCGGCTGACCTTCGTGGCCACAGTCCCCCCGTAAGTCGTCTGACGATTCTTCATCCTTACCGACCCCCCGGCCGACCGGCACCCGGGTTACGACTGTGTCGCGGATCACACATCGGGTGGCCGCGCCCGGCGGCGCCTACCATCGCGGACATGGCCCGATTCGCCCGGTCCGAACGGCTCGCGCTGGCCGACCTGCTGCTGCGGCTGGGTCCGGAGGCGCCGACCCTGTGCGAGGGCTGGAAGACCCGCGACCTGGCGGCCCACCTGGTGGTGCGGGAGCGCCGCCCGGACGCCGCCGCCGGCCTGGTCCTGCCGCCGCTGCGCGGCCGGGGCGAACGGGTGCGGGCCGAGACCGCGCTGTCGCCGTACGCGGACCTGGTCGACCGGCTGCGGCGTCCGCCGTGGTGGAGCCCCGTGAGCAACCCGCTCGCCGACCGGGTGTTCAACCCGATGGAGCTGTTCATCCACCACGAGGACGTGCGTCGGGCCCAGTCGGGCTGGCAGCCGCGCGAGCTGCCGCCGGCCGCCGGCCGGGAGCTCTGGCGCCGGGTGCCGGCCCTGGCCCGGTTCGCGCTGCGCCGGCTGCCCGCCGAGGTCACGGTCCAGGCACCGGGGTACGGCCAGGGTCGGGCGGGCGCCGGGGGCCCCCGGGTCCGCCTCATCGGCGCGCCCGGCGAGCTGCTGATGTTCATGTCCGGCCGGCAGCGGGCCGCCCGGGTGCAGGTGGACGGGCCGGCGGCGCTGGCCGAGCGGGTCCGGGGCGCCGCCCTGGCCCTCTGACCGGCCGACCCGCCGGCCGCGCCAGGCGCTGGGGACGAACCGTCACCGGAATACGCCCGGGCGGCGCTGGTGGCGTTGGCCGCGTGACACATACCCTTCAGCTCACCGCGCTACCGTGACTCTCGTCACGTCGTCACCCGGAGGCCTCGCCGATGTCCCTGGAAGTGCCCTACCGCTCCATCCCCGACATGTTCCTCAAGCGGGTCGCCGCCACGCCGCACGGGCGTGCGCTGGGCTACCCGACGGCGGACGGCGCGGCGGCCTGGCTCACCTGGGCCGAGGTCGGGCGCCGGGCGCTGGCGTTCGCCGCCGGCCTGCGGGAGCTGGGGGTGGGCCTGGAGGACCGGGTCGCGATCATCTCGGGCACCCGGCTGGAGTGGATCCTGGCCGACCTGGGCATCATGTGCGCCGGCGGGGCGACCACCACGGTCTACCCGACCACCGAGCCCGACGACGCCAGCTACATCATCGGCGACTCGGGCTCCCGGGTGCTGGTGGCCGAGGACCCCGAGCAGGCGGCCAAGATCGCCGGGCGGGACCTGCCGGCGCTGCGCCACGTGGTGCTGATCACCGGCGAGCCGGACCCGGCGGCCACGCCGCCGCAGCTCACCATGGCGGAGCTGGAGGAGCGCGGGGCCCGCGCGCTGGCCGCCGACCCCGACCTGGTCGAGCGGGTCGTGGGCGAGATCGGTCCGCAGCACCTGGCCACCCTGATCTACACCTCCGGCACCACGGGCCAGCCCAAGGGCGTGGAGCTGCTGCACGCCGGCTGGTGCTGGGAGGGCGTGGCGCAGGCCGAGGAGTCCCTGTTCCGCATCACCGACCTGCACTACCTGTGGTTGCCGCTGAGCCACTCCTTCGGCAAGACCCTGCTGTGCGGCCAGCTGCACGTGGGCACCCCCACCTACGTCGACGGCCGGGTCGACAAGATCGTGGACAACCTGGCCATGATCCGGCCCACCCTCATGTGCGCGGCGCCCCGCGTCTTCGAGAAGGTCTACAACAAGGCCTGCACGACCGCGGCCGCGGCCGGCGGCGCCAAGGCCAAGATCTTCGCGTGGGCGGTGCGGACCGGAAAGGCCAAGGTGGCCCTGGAGCAGGCCGGCAGGTCGGTACCGGGCGGGCTCGCGCTGCGCTACCGGCTCGCCGAGAAGCTGGTGTTCAGCAAGCTCCAGGCCCGGTTGGGCGGGCGGATGCGGCTGCTGGTCTCCGGCGCCGCCCCGCTGAGCACCGACATCGCGGAGTTCTTCGCCGCCGCCGGCCTGCCGATCATGGAGGGGTACGGGCTCACCGAGAGCAGCGCCGGCAGCTTCCTCAACCGGCCGGGCCGGGCCCGCATCGGCACCGTCGGTCAGCCGCTGGGCGACCTGGAGTGCCGGATCGCCGACGACGGTGAGATCCTGCTGCGCGGCACGCCGGTCATGCGGGGCTACCACAACCGGCCCGAGGAGACCGCCGCGGCGCTGACCGCGGACGGCTGGCTGCACACCGGCGACATCGGCGAGCTGGACGCCGACGGCTACCTGCGGATCACCGACCGGAAGAAGGACCTGGTCAAGACCTCCGGGGGAAAGTACGTCGCGCCGTCGCACATCGAGGGGATGTTCAAGGCGATCTGCCCGTACACCTCGCAGGTGGTGGTGATCGCCCAGGCGCGCAACTTCTGCACGCTGCTGGTCACCCTGGACCCCGAGGCGATCGCGGGATGGGCGGAGGGCGGGCCGCTGGCCGGGCGCCCGTACCCGGAGATCGTCACGTCGGAGCCGGTGCGAGCCATGGTGGCCGGCTACGTGGAGCAGCTCAACCGCAAGCTCAACCGCTGGGAGACCATCAAGAGATTCACGGTGCTGCCCCGGGACCTGACGATCGCCGACGGCGAGATCACGCCGTCGCTGAAGGTCCGCCGCCGCGGCGTGGAGACGAACTTCGCCGCCGAGATCGACGCCATGTACGCGGGCACGGTCACCGGCAACTGACGCCGAGGGGCCGCCCCGCCGCCGGTGCCCGGCGGCGGGCAGCGGTGCGCCCCGCCGTCGCCGCGGGCGTCAGGCGATCATCGGTTGCTCCAGCCATCGACGCCGGTCACCCCGGTCCAGGTCGTAGCGGACCGCGGCGATGCGCTGGACCGCCTGGACAAGGTCCGCCGCCGGCAGGGTGAACGGCAGCCGCAGGAACCGCTCCAGGGTGCCGTCGAGGCCGAAGCGCGGGCCGGGCGCCAGGCGTACGCCGCGCTCCTCCGCGGCCCGTGCCAGCGCGCTGGACACCGGCCCGTCCAGCTCGGCCCACAGCGTCACGCCGCCGGAGGGCACCCGGACGCGCCACTCCGGCAGCAGTTCGCGCACGGCCTCGACCAACGCGTCCCGCTGGGTGGCCAGCTGCACCCGCCGCGCGGCCACGATCGCCTCCGCCTGGTCCAGCAGGCGGACGGCGACCAGCTGGTCCAGGACGGGACTGGCCATGTCGACGCCCACCCGCAGCGCCGCCAGCCGCTGCACCGTCGGCGCGGAGGCGCGCACCCAGCCGATCCGCATCCCGCCCCAGTACGGCTTGCTGAGCCCGCCGATGGACAGCACCCGCGAGCGCCGGTCGAAGGCGGCCACCGGAGGCGGCACCGGCGTGCCGTCCAGGGTCAGGTCCACGAAGGACTCGTCCACCACCAGGTCCGTGCCCGCGGCGTGGGCGGCGGCCACCAGCCGCTCGCGCAGCGCCAACGGCATCAGGTGGCCGGTGGGGTTCTGGAACTCCGGGATCAGGTACGCCAACCGCGGCCGGTCCTGGCGCAGCGTGCCCAGCAGCAGGTCGGCGTCCCAGCCCGCCTCGCCCACCCCGTGGGTGGCGATCCGCGCCCGCCGGGCGGCCAGCGCGGCCAGCGCGTTGGGGTAGGTCGGCGACTCCACCAGCACCCCGGCGCCCACCGGAACGCTGAGCCGCAGCACCAGGTCCAGGGCGTGCTGGGTGCCCGCCGTGATCATGATCTGGTCGGCGCTGGTGGGCAGCCCGCGGGCCGCGTAGCGGGCGGCGACGGCCTCGCGCAGCTCCCCCAGGCCGGTCGGGAAGTATCCCGCGCCGCCGAGGTAGCGGGGCAGGTCCTCGGCCGCCGCCCGGGCGGCGGCGGCCAGCTCCGGCGGGGCGGCCAGCGCCGCGCAGCCCAGGTCGATCATGCCGAGGTCCTCGACCGGAGTCCACAGGCCGGAGCTGGCCACCCGGTGCCCCGGCGGCAGGGCCGTCCAGCTGCCGGCACCGCGGCGGCTGGTCAGGTGCCCGGTCTCGCGCAGCTGGCGATACGCCGCCGTGACCGTGGTCCGGCTGATCCGCAGCACCTCGGCCAGCTCCCGCTCGGCCGGCAGTCGCACGCCCAGCGGCAGCCGGCCGTCGGCGAGCAGGCCGCGGACGGCGCCGGCCAGCGCCGCGTAGTCGGGACTGCGCCGTCGCCCCGGCAGCGCGTGCCAGTGGCCGAGCAGCCGGGCCAGATGCGTGCCACGGATCGTGTTCATTGCGAGCCACCCCGCTCCGTACCGGGCCACCGCCGGACCCATGAAGGCCAGTGCCGGCGAATTGGCTCTCTGCCATCGCCGGATTGGCTATCAGAGTGGCATGCATGACCGCATCGAACAAGTCCGCCCGGGAGCCCGGCGGCCGGCTCGTCCGCCGCTTCGTCCAGCTCCTCGTCGGGCTCGCCCTCTACGGATTCAGCGTGACGCTGATGGTGGAGGCCACCCTCGGCCTGGACCCCTGGGACGTGCTGCACCAGGGCCTCGCCGAGGTGACCGGCCTGAGCTTCGGCTGGGTCATGATCGGCACCAGCGCGGTGGTCCTGCTCGCCTGGATCCCACTGCGCCAGCGCCCCGGCGTGGGCACGCTGTGCAACGCGGTCCTGGTCGGCCTGGCCGCCGAGGTGTTCCTGGCCGTCCTGCCCACGCCCACCGGCCTACCGGTGCGCATCGCGTTCCTGCTCTCCGGGGTGCTCCTCAACGGCGTGGCCACCGGCATGTACATCGGCGCCCGGCTGGGCCCCGGACCGCGCGACGGGCTCATGACCGGGTACGTGGCGCTGCGCCCGGGCCGCTCCGTCCGGCTGGTGCGCACCGTCATCGAGGTGACGGTGCTGTCGGCGGGCTGGCTGCTGGGCGGCACCGGTGAACGTGCTGTACTCCCAGGGGGCCTGGCCGTAGCTGCCGGGGCGGAAGCGGGCGACCGCCTCGGCGT
>DATMJT010000528.1:0-6161 GCA_035553735.1 Pilimelia sp. | reverse complement strand
GGGCAGCGGCGGCTACCCGGCGGGTGCGGCGGGCCCCGGCGGTCCGGTGCGGACGGCCGGCAGCCGGCGCAGTGCTCGGGCGGTCAGCACCGCCAGCGGCACGCCCACCGCCCAGACCACGGCGGCCTCCACCGCCCCGAGCGCGAACAGCGCGGACACCACGCTCTCCTCGGCCCCCGGACGAAGGTCGGCCAGGGTCACCAGCCGCAGGCCGAGGGTCGCCGCGGCGAGCAGGGTGAACGCGAGGGACCAGGGCAGGGTACGCGCGGGGCGGCGGCGCCGTCGGACCACCAGATGCACGGCGACCGCGGCGGTGACCAGGACGCAGCACAGACCCGGCCAGTCCGGCAGTAACCAGCCCGGTCTGGTGGCCTGGAGGGTGAACAGCGGGACGGGGACCGCGAGCACGCCGATCGGCAGCACCCAGAGCCACGGGCGCCGGGGCACGGGCTCGGCGTCGCGGTGGAAGGCCACCATGGCGGCCACCAGGACCGCGTCGAGCAGCAGATTGGCCCAGAGCGACGCCGCCAGCAGCGATGTACCGGCGGCGTCCTCCACCGCGATGCCCACGACCCGCGACCCGATCGCCAGCAGGGCGAGTGCCTGGGCCACCGGCCGGTATCCCAGGACGAGCGCCAGGTACGCCGGCAACCAGGCGTTGGCGGCCAGGCGCCACGCCGCCTCCGGCCAGGTCAGGGCCCATTGGCCGGGTTCCGGCAACCAGGGCAGGCCGCCGGCCCCCCAGAGGGTGACCGCCAGGCCACCGGTGGCCATGGCGGCGTGGGTGAGCATCGCCATCAGGACGGCCAGGCGGACGGCGCGCCCCCACGCGTACCAGCGGGGTGAGGCGCCCGCTCCGCCGAGTCGCAGCCGGGCGGCGAGCCCGACCACGCTGGCGACCTCCCGCAGCGGCGGTCGGCCGTAGTCGGCCAGGTACGCGGCTGCCTCCGGGTCCTCGGTGTCCATGCTGTCCAGGAAGGCGGCGACCATGTCGTCCTCCCACGCCCGCCGGTAGTCGGCGGGCAGCAGGCGCAGGACGAGACGGTACCGCCGCTCGAGGCGGTTCACGACAGCGCCGTTCCGGGCAGTGGGTTACGCCGCTGGTGCTGCCGCGCGGTGACGGTCCGGGCGCTGGCGATCCGGGCGCTGGCGATCTGGGCATTGGCGGCGAGGCGCGCCGCCTCGTCGGCGAGCGCGCCGTGGCCCTGCCGGGTCAGCCGGTAGTACCGGCGCAGCCGGCCCTGCCACGCCTCCTCCCGGTCCAGCTCGACCAGGCCGTCTCCGACGAGCCGGTCCAGCACGCCGTACAGCGAACCGATCTTGAGTCGGACCCGGCCGCGCGACAGCTCCGCCACGGCCGCCACGATCCCGTAGCCGTGGCACGGACCGTCGAGCAGCGCGGTGAGGATGAAGAAGGCCGGTTCCGTCATCGCCCGTGAACCCATGAGCCCAATATAATGGATACCAAGATATTATGCGAGCGGACGCCGGACGCCGGACGCCGGACGCCGGACGCCGGACAGCGCAGCGATCGCTCGGCCGGACCTGCCCGCCTGCCGGCACCGCCGCCCCGCGGCACGCCCCTGCCGCCGGCACCGCCGCCCCGGTCGGTGTGACGCGTGCTGGCGGCACCGCCGGTCTGGTCGGTGCGGCCCATGCTGCGCCGGTGCGGCCCGGGTCGCCGGGCGGGTCAGGGGGCCAACACCTGCTGGCGCAGCACGCTCTCCACTGTGGAGGCTGGTACGCCGCCGGGCCAGCCGCGCAGCAGCCGGCCGCCCTTGGCGATGACGGCGATCCCCGGCGGCTCGCGCATGGCGTACGCCCGCCAGATCGCCCCCTCGGCGTCGACGACCACCGGGTGGTCGACCCGGTGCGTGCGCAGGTACGCCGCCAGCTCGGCCGGCTCCTCGTCGGCGGTCACGCCGACGAAGACCACCCGGTCCCGCAGCCCGCGGGCCAGCTCGGCCAGTGCCTCCTGCCGCTGCCCGCAGGTGCCGCACCAGGAGCTGAAGAAGACGAGCACCACCGGGCGCTGCGCCCAGAGGTCGGCCAGGGCCAGCCGGGTGCCGTCGGTGAGCTGGCCGGTCACCGCCGGTGCGGCCGGCGCCCCCGCCGGGGCCGGGCGCAGCCGCAGGTCGGCGGGGGCCGGGCCGGGCAGCGCCGCCGCCCCACCCGCCACGGTGGACGTCGGCCCGGGGTCGGCGCGTCCGGTACAGGCTCCGGCGCCGAGCAGCACGGCGCACCCGAGCGCCACGGCGAGCAGCCGTCGCACCCCGACCCGGGCAGGGTGCCGGGTCACGAGGGCACCACGGCGACCAGCGCCGGTCCCTCGTCGTCGTTGGGGGTCAGCTCGATCGGCGGCTCGCCGTCGACCACCAGCCGGTACGCGTCCCGGCGCGGCACGGCCACGGGCACGGAGAACTCGCAGTACGTGGGCACCCGGTCCACTCCCAGGTCCTCCTCGAAGGTGCGTACGGCGGTGCCGGCCGGCAGCCGGCCCTCGGCGAGGGTGCGTCCGCCGCCGTCCACCACCCGGAACGGGGCCCGGTGGTGCACGAAGCGGTAGCCGCCGGTGCCGGCGCACTCGGCGCCCTAGGTGCGCAGGTTGATGTCGCGGACCAGCAGCCGCACCCGCACCTGCGCGGAGTCCTCCCCGGGGCCCGCACAGCCGGCGAGCGCGCCGGCGGCGACCAGCGCGCCGAGCAGGGCGAGCAGCCCGCGCCGACCGGAGAGTCTCAGCAGCCCCGCCAGCCCGCGCCGGGCTGGGGGCCTCAGCAGCCCGGGCCGGGCACGGGGCCTCAGCCGCGCGGCCAGCCCCGGCCGGGCGGGGGGCCGGGGCGACGCTGCCCCGGCCCCCCGCCCGGCGTTCAGTGCCGCTGGACCCGGCACTGGCGGGTGGCGGTCTTGCCGGGGTCGCTGACCGAGGTCGCGGTCAGGGTGACCACGCCGGTGCGGGCGGCGCGCTTGGCCGCCCCGACCGAGACCCAGACCGTCGCCGACCCGCCGAACCGGGCGGTGGCCAACTCGTTGGGCAGCTCGGCCCGCCAGCCGTGGCCGGCGACCCCGACCGACAGCCGGTACACGTCGGACTGCAGGTAGCCGGTGGCGTCCTCCGGGTGGGCCTGGTCGGCGGGCGCGTACCGGCCGGTGTTGCGCAGGTCGAACGAGCAGGTGACGCCGCGCCGGGTGGGCCGGTCACCGCCGGTGACCCGGCCGCCGGCCAGGCGCACCCCACGGGCGCTGGGCCCGGCGCCGTCCAGGGAGCGCACGGCCACGGTGTAGCTGAGCACGCCGTGGCGGTCCCGCCGGAGGTTGAGCACGTAGAAGTGCAGCCGGTTGGCCTGGTCCACGTACTCGTACTCGCTGCCGGAGCGGGCCCCGGCGTGGAACAGTGCGTCGGACAGCTGCCGGTAGTCCCCGATGGTGATCTTCTGCGGGGTGCCGTCGGGCCGGTAGAAGTCGACCATGTCGATGTCCTGCGGGTTGGCGTCGATCACCCACTGGTACGGGGCGGCGTCGACGTTCTTGGTCTTGCTGAGCAGCACGCCGTGGTCGGGGGTGAACGAGTCGGCGCCCATCCGGTCCACGACCTCGACGGTGTAGTTGTGGAAGTTGCCGCCGTCGCACATCGGGTCCCTGGCCGGGTCGCAGGCCGGGGTCCGGTCGGCGTCCATGGCGATGTTGAGGCCGGTCAGCCCGGTGGGGCCGGCGTCCACGGCGCGGGCGGTCACGTCCGCGACGACCAGGCCGGTGCCGGCCAGGGCCTCGCGGGACAGGCGCAGCACGTTGCGCTCGTCCACCAGGTTGATTTTGATCTTGTCGCGCAGGGTGTGCAGGGAGCCCATGGCGCCGCCGTTGACCGGCGGGATCTGCCACCGGGTGTGCGGGCCGCCGGGGCCGTTGAAGGTGCCGCGCGACATCATGCTCCAGATGCCGGTGTACGCCCGGCGGGGCGGATTGCCGAACGGGTTGTTGTAGTTGTCGCCGATGTTCAGCAGGTGGCTCAGCTCGTGGGCGTACACGCCCATGCCGGAGCTCTCGCCCTGGGTGGAGGAGGTGCTGCTGGCGTTGGGCCACAGCGCGGCGGCGGCCTTCCAGGAGGTCCACTCGACGTAGCGGGTGCGGGCCCAGTTCGGCATGGCGGGGTCCGGCGGGCCCCACGCGTCGGGGATGTCCTCCTTGTTCTGGAACATCATCTGGCCGAACTCCTGCCAGGTGGAGGACTCGTCCTGCCCGGCCGACAGGATGAAGACCAGCTCGTACTTGGCGGCCTCCGCCTCTCCGACGGCGGCCCGCCAGGCGCCGAGGCCGTCGGTGCGGATGTTGCGGTTGCAGGTCTCGCCGGTCGGGCAGGCGCCGGGATTGAACCCGTTGTCGATGCCGTACTGGTAGGACTTCGCCGGCATGGTGTACGGGCCGAAGCCGGTCAGGTCGACGCCGTACCGGCCGTTGGAGTCCTGCATCCAGTACTCGTGCAGGGTGTGGCCCCGGTTGAGGGTGCCGGGGGTGTTGAGGAAGTCGCGGTAGAAGGAGGCGACCCGGTCGCGCGGGATGTTCGCGGCGGTGGCCTGCGGGTTGCCGAAGACGGTCGACTTCGCCGGCTGGGTGACCACGAACGGCTGGTCCGGGTAGTCCAGCAGCACCAACGCGATGTTGAAGTTGCGCACGGAGCCCTTGACCGTGGGGTCGGCCCAGTTCTTGTGCGGCACCGGCCGGAAGTCGTCCCAGGTCATGTCGTCGGGGTTCTCCCAGCGCTGCGGGTCCAGCACCTGGAAGGGGCGGGGCGCGTGGTGGCGGCCGCCACCGGCGCCCGCGGCCCCGGCCGGTGCGGCCTCGGCGCCGGGCTGCGCCCCGGCGGGGGCGGCGGCCACGGAGCCGACCAGGGCGGCGGCGACGCCGGCCACCAGCAGCCACCGCCGGGCCGTGCGGGGAGGGGGCAGAAGGTGCATGAGGTCACCCTTCGTTCGGGGGCGGGCGCGGGCTGTCGCCGGCACCGCCTCCGGCGGCGCCGACCGGCCCGCCCGGGTGAATCTATGGGCCGCGGGCGGCACGGGTCACGGTGCAACTGTCGACCGCGTACGGGGGCCGGTTGCGACATCTGCCGCAGGCGCCGGTGCGGCGCGGGATTCGGGACGGGTCTTCACCTCCCCGGCCGCCGGTGTGGACAGTGGAGGGGCGCCAGCCGGGCGCCAGTCACGACCGACGGGACCGGGAGATCGGCATCATGCGCGACGAGCTGCAGCACATCGTGGACGGCCTGGCGGCCCGGCTGGGTCGGCCGGCGCTGGTGGAGGACCGCCGGCAGCTGGTGCTGGCCTACAGCGCGCACACCGGGCCCACCGACCCGGTGCGCCGGGCGTCCATCCTGCACCGGCACGCCGCTCCGGAGGTGGTCGCCTGGCTGGCCGAGGTCGGCGTGGCCCAGGCGTACGCGCCGGTTCGCACCCCGCCCTGCGCCCAGCTGGGTCTGCTGCCGCGGGTCTGCGTGCCGCTGCGGCACGAGGAGCTGCTGCTGGGCTTCCTGTGGTTCATCGACGCCGACCCCGGCATGACCGACGCCGATCTGGCGGCGGCCGCCCGGCTCGCGCAGGACCTGGCCCTGGCGCTCTACCGGGAGAACCTGCTGGGCGAGCTGGCCGGCGGCTGGGAGGCCGCGGCCGTGCGGGCGCTGCTGGCCGCCGACGGCCCGAGCCGCCGGCGCGCGGCCCGGGCGCTGGCCGAGGAGGGGGCGGTGGCCGGGGACGCCCCGACCACGGCGGTGGTGGCGCAGCTGCCGGACGCCGGGCGGCGGGACGCGGGCGAGGGCGCCCGGATGGCGCTGGAGCAGGCGCTGGTGGCCACCCGCCGGTGGTGCGGCCCGCGCGCGGCGCTGCACCTGGTGCGCCGCGACCACGGGGTCCTGCTGCTCACCGGTACCCGGGCCGCTGGCCAGCCGTGCCCGAAGGCCGCCGCCCGGCACCTGGACGAGGCGCTGCTGGCCGCGGCCCGGGAGCCGGACCGCACCGGCCGCACGACGATCGGCATCGGCGGCACCCGTACGGGCCTGGCGGAGGCGTTCGCCTGCTACGCCGAGGCCCGGCAGGCGGCCCGGGTGGGCGGCCGGCAGCTGCGCCACCACCGCCGTGGTCGGGGCGTCCCCGGCCACCGCCCCCTCCTCGGCC
>DATMJT010000527.1:0-3464 GCA_035553735.1 Pilimelia sp. | reverse complement strand
CCGGTGAAGCTCGCCGCGTCGGCGGCGGGCGGGTCGAAGGACAGCTGTGCCGCCAGCACCTCACGGGCCACGAAGTCCTCGTGCGCGCGCACCGCCGCGACCACCTCCGGGCTGGCGCTCAGGGTCAGCCGGATCCGGTCGGACACCGCCAGGTCGGCGTCCCGGCGGGCCTGCTGGACCACCCGGACCACGTCGCGGGCCAGCCCCTCGACCGCCAGCTCCGGGGTGACCTCGGTCTCCAGCACCACCACGCCCTCGCCGCCCGGCAGGGCCGCCGAGTGCTCGGCGTCCGCGGCCACCAGGCGCAGCTCGTACTCGCCCTCGGCCAGGGTCACCCCGGCGGCGACCGGGGCGCCGTCCACCAGCGTCCACTCCCCCGCCTTCACCGCGCGGATGACCTGCTGCACCGCGCCGCCGACCCGCGGCCCCAGCGCCCGCGGCACCACGGTGAGGACCTGCCGGCAGTGCGCCGACACGTCCCCGGTGAAGGTGACCTCCTTGACGTTGACCTCGTCGGCCACCAGCTCCACCAGGGGCGGCGGGGTCCGGTCCGCGCCGGGGAACGCCACGGTGAGCGCGCGCAGCGGCAGCCGCACCCGCAGGCCGCGGGTCTTGCGCAGCGACAGCGCCGCCGAGCACACGTCGCGCACCCGGTCCATGTCCGCCACCAGCGCCGGATCGGCCGGGTACGCCTCGGCATCCGGCCAGTCGGTCAGGTGCACCGACCGGCCGCCGGTGAGCCCCCGCCAGATCTCCTCGACGGTCAGCGGCGCCAGCGGGGCGAGCACCCGGCACAGCGTCTCCAGCACGGTGTAGAGGGTGTCGAAGGCGTCGCGGTCCCCGGCCCAGAACCGATCCCGGGACCGGCGCACGTACCAGTTGGTCAGCGCGTCCAGGTAGGACCGCACGCTGGCGCACGCACCGGAGATGTCGTACGCGTCCAGCTGATCGGTGACCGTCTCGACCAGCTCCCGCGTCTTCGCCAGGGCGTACCGGTCCAGCAGGTCCGGCGAGTCGGTGCGCGCCCGCGCGGTGTAGCCGTCGGCGTTGGCGTAGAGCGAGAAAAAGTACCAGACGTTCCACAGCGGCAGCAGCACCTGGCGCACCGCGTCACGGATGCCCGCCTCGGTCACCGCCATGTCGCCGCCGCGCAGCACCGGCGACGAGATGAGCATCCACCGCATGGCGTCGGAGCCATGGGTGTCGAACACCTCGTACACGTCGGGGTAGTTGCGCAGGCTCTTGGACATCTTGCGGCCGTCCGCGCCGAGCAGGATGCCGTGGCTCACGCAGGTGCGGAACGCCGGCCGGTCGAACAGCGCGGTGGCCAGCACGTGCATGGTGTAGAACCAGCCGCGGGTCTGTCCGATGTACTCCACGATGAAGTCGCCCGGGTAGTGGTGCTCGAACCACTCGCGGTTCTCGAACGGGTAGTGCACCTGGGCGAACGGCATCGAGCCGGACTCGAACCAGCAGTCCAGCACCTCGGGCACGCGCCGCATGGTGGAGCGCCCGGTCGGGTCGTCCGGGTTCGGCCGGGTCAGCGCGTCGATGTGCGGCCGGTGCAGGTCGGTCACCGTGACCCCGAAGTCGCGCTCCAGGTCGGCGACCGAGCCGTACACGTCCACCCGCGGGTACGCCGGGTCGTCGGACTTCCACACCGGGATCGGCGAGCCCCAGAACCGGTTCCGGCTGATCGACCAGTCGCGGGCGTTGGCCAGCCACTTGCCGAACGAGCCGTCCTTGACGTGCCCGGGGACCCAGGTGATCTGCTGGTTCAGCTCCAGCATCCGGTCCTTGACCTTCGTCACCGCGACGAACCAGGACGACACCGCCTTGTAGACCAGCGGGGTGTCGCAGCGCCAGCAGTGCGGGTAGGCGTGGGTGTAGGTGTCCTGGCGCAGCACCACGCCGCGCTCCCGGAGCTCCCGGATCACCGACTTGTTGACGTCGAAGACCTGCTCGCCCGCGTACGGCGGCACCAGCGCGGTGAACCGGGTCTGGTCGTCCACCGTGACCACGGTCGGGATGCCGGCGGCGTTGCAGGCGACCTGGTCGTCCTCGCCGAAGGCCGGCGCCAGGTGCACCACCCCGGTGCCGTCCTCGGTGGTCACGAAGTCCGCCCCGAGCACCTGGTAGGCGTGCGGCCCGGAGTGGTCGACCAGGAAGTCGTACAGCGGGGTGTAGCGCCGGCCCACCAGGTCCCGGCCGTACACGGTACCCACCCGCTCGTAACCGGACAGCTCCTTGGCGTACGCCTCGACCCGGGCGGCGCCGAGCAGGTAGCGCTGCCCGTCGCGCTCCAGCACCGCGTACTCGATGTCCGGGCCCACGGCCAGGGCGAGGTTGGAGGGCAGGGTCCACGGCGTGGTGGTCCACACGCCGATGCGCAGCGGCCCGCGCAGCAGCTCGGCGGCCCCGCCCGCCCCCGCGCGGGCGGGCGGGGCGGCGTCGGCGTCGGCGTCGGCCGCGGTTCCGGTCGCGCCGGCGTCGGGGTCGGCCGTCAGCTCGAACCAGACCGTGAGCGTGGGGTCGTGCCGGTCGCGGTAGACGTCGTCCATCCGGGTCTCGGTGTTGCTCAGCGGCGTCTCGCAGCGCCAGCAGTACGCCAGCACCCGGAAGCCCTCGTACACCAGCCCCTTGTCGTGCAGGGTCTTGAAGGCCCACATGACCGACTCCATGTAGTCGGTGTCGAGGGTCTTGTAGTCGTGGGCGAAATCCACCCAGCGCGCCTGCCGGGTGACGTAGCGCTCCCAGTCCTGGGTGTAGGCCAGCACCGACGCGCGGCAGGCGTCGTTGAACTTCTCCACGCCCAGCGCCAGGATCTCCGCCTTGGTGGTCAACCCCAGCTGCTTCTCCGCCTCCACCTCCGCGGGCAGGCCGTGACAGTCCCAGCCGAACCGGCGCTCCACCCGGCGCCCGCGCATCGTCTGGTAGCGCGGCACGACGTCCTTGACGTAGCCGGTGAACAGGTGGCCGTAGTGGGGCAGGCCGTTGGCGAACGGCGGCCCGTCGTAGAAGACGTACTCGTTCTCCCCGTCCCGCCCGGCCGGGCGGGACGCCACGGACGCCTCGAAGGTGCCGTCGGCGGCCCAGTGGTCCAGCACCCGGCCCTCGACCGCGGGCAGGTCGGGGCTGGCCGGCACGCCCGTCGCGGCGGGGTCGTTCTTCGGGTAGGCCATCGGTGGTCGCTCTCCTCGCACACGTCACGGTCGGTCGTGAAGTGCGAGGACGAGCCCTGCGTACGCGGGCCCGCGGTACCACCTCGCTTGGCGCCCGGCTGGTGCGGGCGCCCGCTCGTTGTGCCGGCGATGACGGGCCGGTCCCGTCCGGTTCTACTCCGGCCCGCCGAGTGGCGGAGCCGTTTCTTCCGGAGGCTCGCCGGTGATGGCCGGGTCGTCGCCTGTGCCGACAAGCGTACCGGACGGCCGCGCGGGACTGCCCCCGGTTAACCGGGGGCAGTC
>DATMJT010000526.1:0-3542 GCA_035553735.1 Pilimelia sp. | reverse complement strand
CCGATCCCGGCCAGCCTGCACACCGCCGAAGCCGCCGGCGCCAGCGTGCTGACCTACACCCCGTACGAGGACGACGAACCCGTCCTCGTCCCCGACGAGCCCGCCGTCGCCGCGCCGGTCGGTGCCACCAGCACCCGGGACGAAGTGAGCCTGTTCGGCCTGCCCGGACTCGCGCTCACCGGACCCGGCGCCGAGGCGGCGGCCCGCGGTGCCATCGCCGCCGTTCTGGCCACACACGCGCACCAGTCTGACGGTCTCGGTCCCCAGATCATCACCACCGCCGCGACGCTGGCCGCGCTGCTGCCACCCGGGACGCAGCCCACCGGCCTGGACCCGAACCGGGAAACCTACGAGGAGGAACGCCTGCACCTCCTATCCGATGCGGGCGCCGCGGTCACCCGCCTGGAGACAGCGATGATCCACCGCCGTCGGCAGTTGGACAGCACCGACCTTCCCACCATCGCCGCGTACGCCGAGGCCGGCTACGACAGCGCCCCGCCCTGCGTGCTGGTCCTGCACGCCCACGACAGGTACGCCGCCCGCATCACCGCCGTCACCACCCAATTCCACGAACTCGGCCTACACGCCGTCACCCTCGGCACCAACGACGGACTGCTCGAGGTCCACGTCGCCGCCGACGGAACTCTCGTACCGCCCATGGACGGGCTGGCCCGGTTGTCCACGCTCACCGCCGACGACTTCGCCGACATGCTCGCCGTGATCAGGCAGGTGCCCGCCCGACCGGAAGTCGGCGTGGACCCCGACGCCGAGCCGTCTGACACCGCGGCACCCGCCGGCACCACCGACCGCGCACCGGATGGTGGACAGGTGGCTCAGGGCGCGGCAGGCGTGGAGCTGGCCGACTTCCCCGCCGCCAACGGGGCTGACCGGCCCGTCACCCTAAGCGTGCTCGGCCGGGTCACGCTGGCCACCACCACAGGCGGGCCGATCCCCAAGGGTGTCCGCGAGGGCTCGCGGGATCTGCTAGCCCTGCTGGCCACCAACCCGCGCGGATTCGACAAATCCCAGCTCGCCGGCCTCCTCCAACCCGATGTCGAGGAGGAGATCGGGTGGCCACGGGTGAGTACCAACCTCAACGCCGCCCGGAGACTGCTCCGGCAAGCCACCGGACTCCAGGAACCGTTCATCATCTACAACGGAAGCACGTACCGGCTGGACCCCGACACCGTCGACGTCGACCTGTGGCGCATGCAGGCCGCCATCGCCCGCGCGAACAACACCACCAACGACGCGACGTGCCTCGCCGCGCTGCGGGAGGCGGCACAGGCATACGGCGGAGAGTTCGCCACCGGCCTGGTCTACTCGTGGGTGAACGACCACACCAGCGCCTACCGCTACCAGTACCTCAACGTCCTGGCCCGCATCGCCGAACTGCTCGAAGCCGACCACCCCGACCAGGCCGTCACCGTCCTGGAGCAGGCGATTGAGGTCGACCCGGCCAACGAGGAGCTGTACCAACGCCTCATCCGCATCCACGGCCGCCACCACCGCGCCGACGTCGTACAGCGCACATACCGGCTCCTGCAAAACCGGCTCGCCGACCACGCAGCCGCGGAACCCAGCCAAGCCACCATGCGGCTCCTACAACGCCAACTCCAGTCCCACGACCATCGCCCTCGGCGCTGAGGGACACCGACATTCACGGCCGTCAGCGCGGGTCGTCGCCGTAGGGTGGCGACAGCTCCGCCCGGTTGGCTGACCTTGGTACGCCAGCGCCGGGCGGCCCAGCGTCGCGGGCACCGGCGACGCCTTGAACGCCGGGCGGCCAGGCGCCTGCCGGTACTGGCTAACCTGCGAAACGGGGATACCTACGGCCGCTTGGCTCACGGGTTCGGTGTCGGCGCCGCATCGCGCGTGGCGGTACGTACGCGAGACGATCGACCTGTTCAGCGCCCCTGGCCAATGAGGTGCATACCACCCAAGCGCCGTGCCGGCCGGTTGGCGTACGCGATTCTGGATGAGACCTGTACGGTTACAGAACGTAGTAGCCCTGCCACCACACATGACGGCGCCGCCCGTCGACTGTCGGCTGGACGACACCTCGATGGATCAAAGTTCGCGACGCTGTCCTGTACGCGATTTCGCGATCTTGCTTGACTACGGCGGCTTCTTCATGCGAGGGGTTGATCAGTTGCACTGGTTCAGCAAGAGCCGACTGGATGTAGCCACCGTCGCATCCGTACTACTCTCCGCGGCCGTCGGCGTCACCAGCAATGCCTACGTTGGAAGCTGGGCATGGGGATTGCTCGTGGCCCTCGTCGTGCTGGTGACCTGCCTAGCGGCGGCGGAGATCATACGGACCCGCGCGGCCGCCAGGTCGGGCACAGCCGGCCTCCAAGGCACCGGCAGGCATCCGCCCATTCCACCCCCCGATGCCGAACCGCGCCCCAGTCCGACCGTGGAAATGACCTTCTCGCACAGCCGGGTCAGCCGGAGCGTCTTTGCGGGCCGGGACGCCTATCAGATCAAGGTCGGCACCGGCGGAGTTCTGACCTTTGTTGGGGTAGTCCTCATTGCATTGCTGATGGGCGGCGGTGCGACCTTGTTGGGGCGCAGTGAGGCTGCGGTGCCTCGCCATGCCAGGGGAGGCAGTGTGTCAGCAGGCCAGGGAGGGAAGACCCCTACTGTGCCGCCTCCCCGTCCGACATCCCCGTCCGCTCCTACCCCGGCAAGTCCTAGAGTGACGGATTCCGGTAGCTCCGTGCGGGCTCGTTCCGCGGTCGTCTTCAGCGCCGGCAAGGACCTCGATTCGCCCGGTATGACCAGGGGACTGGCTGATCTTTCATTCCACAGCGAGCACGGAGGACTCTCGTTCCTCAACGGGGCGGTCGTTGCGCCGCTCCCTTCGGCGCGGCCAATCACTGAAGACGTTTGTCGGTCCGCGCATGGGTACGACGACGCAGTGATCGGCTTGCCGATCAAGGCGGGTACAACTCTGTGTTTGCAGACTAGCGACGGTCGGTACGGAACGCTGAGTATCACGTCGACTGATAGCAACGCGCTCGGCGGCCACGCCGTGATCAGTTACACGGTGTGGTCCTGACCTGATGCCGCGGTCGACCACCACACCGACAGCGGCAGAGGCCGTGCCGCGTACCCCGCTGAACGAGCCGCGTCGCAGACCCGTTCGTCGGCCCGCCCGCAATGAGGCTACGAACGTCTTGCGCCGGTCCCGGTCCTCTCTTGCCGAGCCTGTTGGAGCTGCGTAAGACGCCCAGATCGTCTGCCACGTCACCGTGTTCAAGGCGGACACCCGAGATTGCATGGGCTGCCTTGCCTTGATCGCCACATCCGCACACAGCGACTACCGGCCTTCACGCGGGCCGGCGGGTTTATCCGATCGGCTACAGTGGCCGACGGCCCGATGTTCCGCTTCCCCCGTGGCGGCGCATCGGGCCTCTACCGTTGCGGTCCGGTGGCTGTTGCAGGGTCGCCCTCGGCGGCTTGTCGGGCGGCGTGCAGGAGGCGTTGGGCGGTGCGGGTGCTGACGCCGAGCTGCGCGGTAAGTTGGTTGCCGAGTC
>DATMJT010000525.1:0-5712 GCA_035553735.1 Pilimelia sp. | reverse complement strand
CAGCACGACGGCCGCGCGCACGGCCCGCCGCTGGAGCGCTTCGAGGGTCAGCGCGGTGTGGTTGAGTGTGCCGAGTCCGGCGCGGGCGACCACGACGGCCGGTGCGTCCAGCGACACGGCCAGGTCGGCCACGGTCCAGGGCTGGCCGGACGGGCGCAGGCCCATGGGCACCAGCAGGCCGCCGGCCCCCTCGACCAGCACCAGGTCGTGCCGCTGCGCCTCGGCGCGGACCTCGTCGACCACGGCGTACAGCTCCAGGGGCGGCAGGCCCGCCACCCGGGCCGCGGGCAGCGGGGCCAGGGGCTCCGGGAACTCCGCCAGGGTCCGGGCGGTGGCCGGCGCGGCGAGGCGAACCACGGTCTCCACATCGGACTCGGTGCCGGCCTCGACGCCGGTCTGGGCCGGCTTGAGCACGGCCACGCGCAGCCCCGCGGCGCTGGCGGCGGCGGCCACCGCGGCGGTGACGACGGTCTTGCCGACCCCGGTGTCGGTGCCGGTGACCAGGACCGGGCCGCGCCAGCCGAGCGCCGGCTCGCCGCCGGTCACGGGGCGCACTCCGCGGCGATGTCCACCGCCCGGTCGAAGTCGGGGCGGGGCACGGCGACGTTGACGGTCAGCCGCAGCCGGGACCGGCCGTCGGGTGTGGAGGGCGGCCGGAAGCAGCCCACGGCCACGCCGCGACCGCGACACGCGGCCGCCCACCGCACCGCCGCGGCCGCGTCCGGCGCGGCGACGGACAGGATTCCGGCGGGCGGCGCGGGGCTGGTCAGGCCGGCGGCCGCCAGCCGGGCGGTCGCGGCGGCGGCCCGGTCGGCCAGCTCGGCGCGTAGTCGGTCGCCCGCCCGGGCCAGCCGCACCGCGGCGAGCACGCCGGCGGCGACGGCCGGCGGCGGGGCGGTGTCGTAGATGAACGTCCGCCCGGTGTCGACCAGGTGCCGGATCAGTGCGGCCGGTCCGGCGACCACCCCGCCGGCGCCGCCCAGCGCCTTGGACAGGGTGGCGGTGACCACCACGTCGGGCTGCCCGGCGAGCCCGGCGGCGGCGACCCCGCCGGCCCCGGAGGGGCCCAGCAGGCCGAGGGCGTGGGCGTCGTCGACGAGCAGCAGCGCGCCGTGCCGGCGGGCGACGGCGTGCAGCTCGGCCAGCGGGGCCTGGTCGCCGTCGACGGAGAACACGGACTCGGTGAGCAGCACCGCCGGGCGGCCCGGCCGCGCGGCGAGGGCCGCATCCGCGGCCCCGGGGTCGGCGTGCGGCACGACGACGGTCTCGACGCCGGAGAGCCGGCACCCGTCCACCAGGGAGGCGTGGTTGTGCGCGTCGCCGACGAGGACGGTACGCGGGCGGACCAGCGCCCGCACGGCGCCCAGGTTGGCGAGGTAGCCGGAGGAGTAGAGCAGCGCACGCTCGGTGCCGAGCCAGTCGGCGAGCGCCTCCTCGAGCGCGGCGTGCACGGGGGTGCTGCCGCGGACCAGCCGGGAGCCGGTCGCGCCGAGCCCGTACTCGGCCAGCGCGGCGGCCGCGGCGCCCACCACCTCGGGATGCCGGGTCAGGCCCAGGTAGTCGTTGCCGGCCAGGTCCACCACGCGGTCGTCGGCGGCCCGCGGCGTCAGTCGACGGGTCAGTCCGGCCCGGGCCCGCAGCCGGGCCCGGCGGTCCAACGCGGCGAGCCACTGCGCGGGCGGTGCTGCGACGGGTTCGGGGTCGAGCCGGGACCGGTCCACCGCACCGACGTCGGCCACGCACCCTCCTCCAGGCTCAACGGGCTCCCCTTGCCGCCTTGTAGGGTACGACCCATGCCAGAGATCCTCGACCGTGCCCGGACCCAGGTGCTGGGGGACGGGATCGGCCTCGACGAGGCCGGCGTCCTCGCCGTGCTCACCCTGCCGGACGAGCACCTGCCGGAGGCCCTCCAACTCGCCCACGAGGTGCGGATGGCGTGGTGCGGCCCGGAGGTCGAGGTCGAGGGCATCGTGTCGCTCAAGACCGGCGGCTGCCCGGAGGACTGCCACTTCTGCTCCCAGTCCGGGCTGTTCGCCTCGCCGGTGCGCGCGGTGTGGCTGGACATCCCGTCGCTGGTCGAGGCGGCCCGGCAGACGGCGGCGACCGGCGCGACCGAGTTCTGCATCGTGGCAGCGGTGCGCGGCCCGGACGAGCGGCTGATGAAGCAGCTGCGCGAGGGCGTGACGGCGATCCGCGCCGAGGTGGACATCCAGATCGCGGCCAGTCTCGGCATGCTCACCCAGCAGCAGGTGGACGAGCTGGTGGCCATGGGGGTGCACCGCTACAACCACAACCTGGAGACCGCGCGGTCCTTCTTCCCGCAGGTGGTGACCACCCACTCGTGGGAGGAGCGCTGGGAGACGCTGCGGATGGTGCGCGAGTCGGGCATGGAGGTCTGCTGCGGCGGCATCCTGGGCCTGGGCGAGTCGGTCGCCCAGCGCGCCGAGTTCGCGGCGCAGCTCGGCGAGCTTGCGCCGCACGAGGTGCCGCTGAACTTCCTCAACCCGCGTCCCGGCACCCCGCTGGCCGACCGGCCGGTGGTGGACGGGCGGGACGCGCTGCGGGCGATCGCCGCGTTCCGGCTGGCCCTGCCCCGCACCATCCTGCGGTACGCGGGCGGCCGCGAGATCACCCTAGGCGACCTCGGCACCCGGGACGGCCTGCTGGGCGGCATCAACGCCGTGATCGTGGGCAACTACCTGACCACGCTGGGCCGCCCGGCCACGGCGGACCTGAACCTGCTCGCCGAGCTCAAGATGCCGGTCAAGGCGCTGTCGACCACACTGTGACCGACAACCACAGGCACCCGGTGACCGACAACCGCCCGGCGGCCCCCAACCACCCGGTGGCCGACAACCAGGCGGTGGCCGAGGCACGGCGGGGCGCCGTTTTGGATGGGGATCCGCGCGTGTGGTGCGACCACTGCGGACGGCCGACGGCCGACGGCGTCCACGCCGGGTGCGCGGCGGCCCGCGCCCTGGAGCCGCCGCGGTTCTGCCCGGCCTGCCGCCGGCGGATGAAGGTGCAGGTGCTGCCGGCGGGCTGGTCGGCGGTCTGTGTGGCGCACGGCGAGCTGCGGTCCTGAGCGTCGGCCCGGCCGAGAGGGGGTGCCGGAGCGCCGGCTCGCGGGCCGGTGGTCGGAACCGCGCCGGGCAACGAACGGGCGTCGGCCGACCGCGTCACCGACCGAACGACTTGCGCACGTCCGACTACTCACCGTAGCATTCTGATGCACGCGTCGAGGCCAAGCCGGATTTTCCGGGTCATATGCCGGGTTTGTAGTCACTGAGCGTAGTTGGCAACTGATCCACACCCGGCATCCGGAGCCGTGTCGGTCCACCGGGTCGATCGCGCTGGCGGTGCGGGCGGAAGCCTTGTATGCGCTCAGAAGCCCTGCATACGGTGCTTCCGTCAGGTGCGGGCCAATCGGGCAAGAAGGTCCTACCGCAGGGGTACCCGCCGGCCCGCACCGACATCAGCCCCGCCCGTGCTCCACGGCGCGGCGGGCCGACGGGGGCCGACACCCGGACGGCCCATCGCCTCCCCCGTCGGCTGCGAGGTCTTCGAATGCGCATCCCCTCCACCCGGTCGCCGCGCCGCCGGCTGCTGGCCGCGCTCTGCGCGGTCGCGCTCGCCGCGGGCGGGGCCGTCACCGCCTCGACGCCCGCCGGTGCGGCCGCCGCGCCGACCGCACCGGCCCCGGCGTCCCCGCAGGAGGCCGGCGAGCCCGCGCAGCGTGGTCAGCACCCGCTCCACGGGCCGCAGCCGGCGCGGCGGGGCGGACCCGGCCGACGGCCGGACCGCGACCACGGCCTCCACCGCCACGCTGACCGCCGCGGTCGCCCCGGGCGCGGTCAGCGGCCAGCCGGCGCCCGGCGGCGGCACCGCCAACACCCTCATCGTGTACGACACCACCGGCCCGTGGGGCTGGCTCGGCGAGGCGTACGCCATGCAGACCGCCAACCTGTCGTCCCGCTTCGGGCGCTGGACCGCCCGCCCGGTCGGCACCTACACCGCCGGCGAGCTGGCCGGCTACAGCGCCGTCATCTACATCGGCTCCACCTACGACGAGCCGCTGCCCGCGGCGTTCCTGGCCGACGTGACCGCGACCACCAAGCCGGTGCTGTGGATGTACAACAACATCTGGCAGCTGACCGCGCAGGACCCGGCGTTCGCCGCCAACCGCGGCTTCATGTGGCGGCAGTTCGACGTCTCGCCGGTGACGGGGGTCCGCTACCGGGGCACCACGCTGGGCCGCGACCCGCTCAACGCGGCCGGCCTGATGGACCACGTCATCCACGACCCGGGCAAGGCCACCGTGGTCGGACAGGCCGTGCGCACCGACGGCACGACGCTGCC
Organism: Pilimelia sp.; assembly: GCA_035553735.1. Taxonomy (GTDB): domain Bacteria; phylum Actinomycetota; class Actinomycetes; order Mycobacteriales; family Micromonosporaceae; genus DATMJT01. The sequence continues at coordinate 1,353 of DATMJT010000525.1, read as the reverse complement.
GTGGGCGGTACGCTCGGGCAACCTGACCTACCTGGGCGAGATCCCGTACGCCTACGTGGGGCACGACGACCGCTACCTGGCCTTCGCCGACCTGCTCTTCGACGTGCTGGCACCGAACACCCCCACCCGGCGCCGGGCCCTGGTGCGCATCGAGGACGTCGGCCCGGACGCCGACCCGGCGCAGCTGCGGGCGATAGCCGACCTGCTCCACGCCAGGCGGATCCCGTTCTCGGTGGCCGTCTACACCCGCTACCGCAACCCGCGCGGCGTGGAGAACAACGGTCGGCCCGAGGACTACTCGCTGTGGCAGCGCCCGCAGGTGGTCAGCGCCCTGAAGTACATGCGGGCCCGCGGCGGCACGCTGCTGATGCACGGCTACACCCACCAGTACGAGTCGGCCATCAACCCCTACGACGGGCGCAGCGGCAACGACTTCGAGTTCTACATGGCCCACGTGGACGCCCAGGACCGGGTCATCTACGACGGCCCGGTGCCCAAGGACAGCGCGAGCTGGGCCACCGGCCGGATCAACTCCGCGGCCACGGACTTCATGCTCAGCGGCCTGCCGGTGCCGACCATCTTCGAGTTCCCGCACTACGCCGGCAGCGCCGTGGACTACCGGGTGGTCCACCAGCGGTTCGGCAAGCGGTACGAGCGCGGCCTGTACTTCCCGGGCGTGCTCTCCGGCAAGGCGATCGACTACTCGAAGCTGACCGGCCAGTTCTTCCCGTACCCGGTCCGTGACGTGTTCGGGTCGGCGATCGTGCCGGAGAACATCGGCAACGTGGAGCCCGAGGCGTACAACCACCACCCGGTCCGGCTGCCGGAGCACCTGATCGCCACGGCCAGGCTGAATCTCGTGGTCCGCGACGGGACGGCCAGCTTCTTCTACCACCCGTACCTGGGCACGGGCTACCTGCGGCAGACCGTGGACGGCATCCGGGCCCTCGGCTACACCTTCGTGTCGGCCGACTCGATGATCGGCGGCTGACGCAGGCGCCGGGCGCCGCGGCCGCACCCCCACGGCCGCGGCGCCCGGGACCATCTCGACCTGGGGAGCAGGACTCGACCGGTCGGCGCCAGCGCGGCGCCGGCCGGTCGAGACGCATGGGGCGGAGTCGGGTCGCCGGCACCGCGACCGCCGCCCGTCGCGCGCCACGACCGCCGCCCCGCCACGACCGCCGCCCCGCCACGACCGCGCCCGCCGGGACCGGCGCGTCCGGGCCGGCGCGGTCAGGCCGAGGCGCGTACCACCAACTGCGGCACGAGCAGCACCGGTTCCGCTGCCCCGGCGGGGCCGGTGCGCCCCGCCGGGGCAGCGGAACCGGTGCTGCTCGTGCCGCAGTTGGTGGT
>DATMJT010000524.1:0-8742 GCA_035553735.1 Pilimelia sp. | reverse complement strand
CGGCGAGGTGACCTGGCTGCTGCGGTCGCTGCCGGACGCGGCGGCGGCCGCCGCGGCGACGGGTGCGCGGGTGCTCTGCGGCACCCTGCCCAAGCTGGCCGAGGACGGACGGTACGGCCTGGTGGTGGCGCTCGACGGGCTGGATCGGCTCTGCTCCACCGAGGGGCCGCAGTACGACTGGCGGGAGTGCCTGCAGGCGCTGGCCCGGGCGGTGGCCCCCGCCGGCACGCTGCTGGTCGCCGTCGGCAACGAGCTCGGCCTGCACCGGCTGGTGGCGCCCCGGCCGCCGGGCGCCGACCGCACGGACGCCCAGTGGCACGCGGTGGGGGAGGCCGACCCGGCGCGCCCCGGCACGCCGCAGCGGCTCGCCGAGGAGCTGCGCGCCGCCGGGCTTCCGCCGGTCGCCGCGTACGCCGCCTGGCCGCTGCCGCAGGCCCCCACCGTCCTGGCCGAGCGCGCCGCGCTGGCCGAGCCGGAGCTGGCGGGGCCGCTCGCCGCGACGGTCGCCGCGGCGTGCGCGGCCGGCTTCGCCGGACGGGAGGTGCTCACCGACCCGCGCCGGCTGGCCGGCGCCGGGGTCCGCGCCGGGCTGGGCGCCGAGCTGGCCCCGGCGTGGGTCGCGGTCGCCGCCCGCCCGGCCGACCCGGCGCCCGCGTCGCCGGCCCACGCCGGGCCCTGGGGGGCGGCGCCCCCCGACAGGGCGGCGGCGTCCGACCGCCGGCCGGCGGGTCGGCCACCGGCGCCGGTGCTGATCGCCGGTCCCGCCGGCGGCGTCGTGGAGGTCAGCGGGGACGGCGCCGGCGGCTGGCGGCGGCGGGTCCTCGGCGCCCCCGGGACGGGTGCGCACCGCGACCCGACCGGCCTGTCGGGCCCGCTGCCCGGTGGCCGCCTCGTCGAGGAGGCCCTGCTCGCCGCCTGCCGCCGCGCCGACCTGCCGACCCTGCGCCGGCTGCTGCGGGCGTACGCGTCCTGGCTCGGCGGTCTGCCGGCCGGGCGGGCGACGGCCGCCACCGTCGACAACGTCCTTTTCGACGGCGACCGGTTCGCCGTGCTCGATCCCACCTGGACCGGCTCCGCCGAGCCCGCCGAGCCGGGGGTGGCGGTGCTGCGCGCGCTGCGGCGCTTCGCGGTCACCCTGGCCGACGGCGGGTACCCCCATCCGTGGCCCTCCTCCGACGTGGACGGGCTCACGACGCTGCTCGCGGCCGCGGCCGGCGCCCCGCACGACGCCGACCTGCGGCGCCGTGCCGCCGCCCTGGACGCCGCGGCGCCCGCCGCGTACCCGCCGCCGGATCCCGTGTGGGGCGGTGCGGTGGGTTGGCGCGAGCGCGCGGAGCTGCTCCGGCAGCTGCGCGCCCGGCTCGACGAGGCGGCGGTGCGCATCGACCGGTACGAGCGCGAGCTGACCGAGCGGGACGCCGAGCTGCGCCGCGCCCACCTGCTGATCGCCGCGTTCAGCGGGTCCCCGGCGTACCGGCTGGCGCGACTGGCCCGCGCCGCCGCCGGCCGGGCCCGCCGCCTCGCGGGCCGGGCCCGCCGCCTCGCCACCGGACGGATCCGCCGCGCCGCCGCGGGCGCCCTGCCCGGCCGGGGGACCCACGCCGCAGCGGACCGGCACCCATCGCCCCACGACCCCCTCAGGTGACCACATGCGAACCCTCGGCATCGTCCAGGCCCGGATGGGCTCCAGCCGGCTGCCCGGCAAGGTACTGCGCCGCCTGGGCCGGCAGAGCGTGCTGGCCCGCGTCGTGGACGCCGCCCGCCGCGGCGGCGTCCTCGACGACCTGGTGGTCGCCACCACCGTCGAGCCGGCCGACGACGCGGTGGTCGCCGAGTGCGAGGCCATCGGCGTCGCGTGGTACCGCGGCCCTGTGGACGACGTGCTCACCCGGTTCGTCGGGGCGCTGCGCGCCCGCGGCGGCGCCGACGCGGTCATGCGGTTCACCGCCGACTGCCCGCTGCTGGACCCGGCGATTGTGGCGCTGGCCGCCCGGGTTCTCGCGGCCGCGCCGGACGTCGACTACCTGAGCACGTCGATCACCCGCACGCTGCCCCGCGGGCTGGACGTGGAGATCGTGCGCACGGCCGCCCTGCACGCGGCCGACGAGCTGGCCTCCGGCCACCACCGGGTGCACGTCACCTCCTTCCTCTACAGCCACCCGCAGATGTTCCGGGTGCTGGGGCTCACCGTGCTGCCCGACCACTCGGACCTGCGGCTGACCCTGGACACCGAGGACGACTGGGAGCTGATCGCCGCGGTCGTCGCGCACCTCGGGGACGAACCGGTGCCGCTGGCCCGCCTGGCGGGGTGGCTGGCCGAGCGGCCGGAGCTGCGCCGGCTCAACGCCCACATACGCCAGAAGGCGCTGGTGCAGGGGTGAGAGCCGAGCCGTCCCCGCCGGTGCGTGTGGGGCTGCGCTGCGACGCGGGCCCGACCACCGGTGTCGGGCACCTGGTCCGGTGCGTGGCGTTGGCCGAGGAGCTGCGCGCCCGCGGCGCTGCGGTGTCCTTCCTCGCCGACCTCGGCGGGGTGGACTGGGCGCGGCGGCAGCTCGCCGCCCGCGGGCTCGCCCTGCGCCCGGCGCCGCCCGACCCGCGGGCGCTGGTCGCCGCGGCCCGGGAGTTGGACCTCGACGCGGTCGTGCTCGACTCCTACGAGCTGGATCCGGGGCACGCGGCCGCGCTGCGGGCCGACGGGCGGGTGGTCGCGGCCATCGTCGACGGCGACCTGCGCGGGCAGCCGGCCGACGTCTACGTCGACCAGAACCTCGACGCCGAGCACGCCCGGGTGGCCGTGCCGCGGGGTGCGGTGCGCCTGGCCGGGCTGCCGTACGCGCTGCTGCGGGCCGAGGTGCGCCGGCTGCGCCCGCCGGCGCCCCGCCCCGCCCGCGACGTCGGGCGGCCGCGGGTGGTGTGCTTCTTCGGCGGCACCGACGCCTACCGCGCCGCGCCGGTGCTGACCCGGCTGCTGGTGGCCACCGGGGCGCCCTGCGACGCCGTGGTGGTGGCCGCGGACGCCGAGCTCGCCGCCGAACTGGCCGCCCTGCGCCCGGCCGCCGGACAGGCGGTCACCCCGGTCGCGCCGACGGACCGGCTGCCGGAGCTGCTGGCCGGCGCGGATCTCGCGGTCAGCGCCAGCGGCACCTCCACCTGGGAGCTGCTCTGCCTGGGCGTGCCGTCCGCGCTGGTCTGGGTGGTCGACAACCAGTGGCTGGGCTACCGGCGGGTGACCGCCCGCGGCCTGGCGGCCGGGCTGGGCCGCCTGGACGACCTGCGCACCGACACGGCTGCCGCGCGGGCGGCCACGGCGACCCTGCGCGGGCTGCTGACCGACCCCGGGCGGCGGCGGGAGCTGGGCCGGCGGGCCTGGGCCGCGATCGACGCCGGCGGCCCGCGCCGGGTGGCCGGCGAGCTGCTGCGCCAGGTGGCCGCCCGGCGCCGTGCCGCCACCGACGGCGGCCCTACCGACGGCGGCCCGGCCAACGGCGGCGTTAGCGACGGCGGCGCTACCGACGGCGGTGCCTCCGAGGGAGAGCTGGTCAGCGACCCCGCACGCTGACCGGCGCGGCCGACGGCTCGGCCGGTGCCGCCGCGGGCCTCGTCGCCGCGCCGGCCGCCCCGGACGTCGCGCCCGCCGGCAGGGGCACCGTCGCCCCCGCCCGGCCTGCGGCGCGCAGCCGGGCCAGCGCCCGATACGCCAGCCGCAGCATCGCGTACGCCAGGTAGGCGTCGTCGCGCACCATGCGGTGCTTGATCCCGGCCACGCCGGCCGGCATCGGGTAGCCGCCCGGTGGCATCTGTCGCCCGTAGAGCTCCGCCAGTCGGCGGAAGAACCCCCGGCGCGCCGCGGCGGGCAGCCGGGCCTCGTTGCCGAGGATCACCAGGCAGTGGTTGACCATGATGCGGAACAGCCGGGGCCGGAACGGGTCGGCGTCCGGGCCCAGCCGGTCCAGCCAGGAGAACAGCCGCTCGTACTGGTCGAAGACCTCCGCGTGCCGGGTGCTCACCGTGCGGGTGATCGAGCCGGACGTGCGCTGCCGGTAGGAGTAGCAGACCCGGTCCAGCGCCGCGATCCGCCCGGCGGCCACCAGCACCGGGTGGCTGAACGCGCAGTCCTCGTACCAGCCGGGGTAGAAGCGCAGACCCATCGCGCGCATCAGGTCCGCGCGCACCAGGCGGTTCCAGGCCGCGTGCTGCACGTCGAGCAGCTCCGGGCGCTCGGCCAGCCGGACAGTGCCCGGCACGTCGCGCAGCAGTGCGCCGCTGGGGTCCGGCTCGCGGCGGCCGTCCGCCTCGTACACCTTCTCGTGGTCGACCAGCAGGACGTCCGGGTCGTGGCGGCGCAGCGCCGCCAACACCGACGGCATGGTGCCCGACGGCAGCCAGTCGTCGCCGTCGACGAACCACAGGTGCCGTCCGGCGGCGCGGTCCAGGCCCGCGTTGCGGGCCTCGCCGAGACCCACGTTGGTGGTCAGGTGCACCACCCGCACCCGCCGGTCGCGGCGGGCGTAGTCGTCCAGTATCGCCGGGCAGCCGTCGGGCGACGCGTCGTCCACGGCGACGACCTCGACGTCGGAGCCCGCCTCGGCGAGCACGGAGTCCAGGCACTGCCGCAGGTACGGCTCCACCCGGTGGACCGGCACGATGACGCTGAGCAGCGGGGGGCGGCCCGCGGTTCGTCCAAGGCTCACCCGGGCACTCTCGGGGCCGCATGTTGTTGGGCCGCGACGCTCGGACGAGCGCCAGGCGAGCGTCCGGTGAACACCCGACGACGCCGGTCAGCGGCGGCTCGGTCGGCGATCCCGGCTGCCCCGCGCGGGGAGCCCAGCCGTTGTCACGTGGCCGTCGCGGCCGCAGCCCACCGGCAGCGGGCGCCGGCCCCGCGGCCCTCGCGCACCGCCCGGACCGCGGCCGCCGCCTCGGGAGGGAGAACGTCGTCCATCCTCGTGGACTCCCCGCTGGGGTCAGCTCCTCAGGTCGCGTGGCCCCCGGCGGGATGGGTCGACGCCCGCGAGCCGCGGGCGCGGTCGAGGCGCTTCATCACCGGGGTGGCGGCGATGCCGTGCAGGACCACGGAGACGATGACGGTGAAGGCGACGGTGGCCCAGACCAGGTCGGCGCCGGGGAAGGTCACCGTGGTCAGCGCGTATGCGACGTAGTAGAACGAGCCGACGCCGCGGATGCCGAACAGCGCGATCACGGCGTGCTCGCCGGGCCCGCCGGGGGCACCGCGCAGCGACAGCCAGGCGGCCGCGGGCCGGACCACGAACAGCAGGGCCAGCCCGACGGCGGCGGCCGGCCAGGTCAGCTCGTGCAGCAGCCCGCCCACCACCGCGCCGCCGAGCAGCAACAGCAGCAGCACGGTGAGCAGTCGCTCGGTCTGCTCGGCGAAGTCGTGCAGCACCTGGTGGTACTCGTGCCCGCGTTCGGCGGAGCGGATGGAGACGGCGCAGACGAACACCGCCAGGAACCCGTAGCCACCGGCCAGCTCGGCCGCCCCGTACGCCAGGAAGGTGGCGGCGAGGGCCACGAAGCCCTCGGCGTGCTTGGCCAGCCGCAGGGTGTCGGAGCGGGACCGGAAGAACAGCCTCCCGAGCAGCCAGCCGATGGCCAGCCCCGTGCCCAGGCCGACGGCGAGCTTGTAGATCAGGTCGATGCCCACCCAGCGGCCCAGCCAGCCGGCCGGGTCGGCGCCGACGGTCGCCATCGCGATCGCCGCGTAGACGAAGGGGAAGGCGAGCGCGTCGTTGAGGCCGGCTTCGGAGGTGAGCGCGAAGCGGACCTCGTCCTCGGAGTCCTCGTCCTCGGTCGGCTCGCCGACCTGCACGTCGGCGGCGAGCACCGGGTCGGTGGGGGCGAGCGCGGAGCCCAGCAGCAGCGCCGTGGCGGGCACCAGCCCGGCCCACCACCAGCCGAGCAGGGCCACGGCGGCGATGGTGAGCGGCATGGCCAGCCCCAGCAGCCGCCAGGTGGAGGCCCACCGCCGCCAGCCGACGGGCCGGTCCAGCTTGAGGCCCGCACCCATCAGCGCGATGATCACCCCGATCTCGGTCAGGTGGGTGGCGACCGTGCGGTAGGCGAGGGGATCGGGGTTCGGCAGGTTCGTGGGCAGGGCGTAGACCAGCATGCCCAACCCGAGGAAGAGGATGGGCGTGGACAGCGGTCGCCCGGCGACGAGCCGCGGCAGCAGACCGGCCAGGAGGGCACCGGCGCCCACCACCGCGAAGCAGAGATCGGCGAGTTCCACCGCACTTCCTCCCCACGCCGCGTCGGCAGCGTGCGGCAGGCCGTGACCGGCCGCGCGCGAGCGGCGTACGCCCTATGCCCGCTGACCGACCCGGGCATTCCGGGATCGCGCCATCCGCCGCCTTCGGCACGGCGGGTGCCCGGCCCGGTGGCGGGTGCCCGGCCCCCGGTGGCGGGCGGAAAACCCGCGGTCGGGCGGCGGCCGCCGTGGCAGCATCGGCCTGTGCTGATCACCATCACCGTGACCGGCCCGCACGCCGGCGCGCTGAGCTACCTGCTCGTCAAGCACCCGGACCGGGCGCACCGGTTCCCGCTGTCCTACGGGACGGCACACGTGGTGTTTCCCGAGGTCGGCGCGCGGCGGTGCACGGCGGCGCTGCTGCTGGAGGTGGACCAGGACCGGCTGGCCGCCGGGGCCCGGCGCGGCGGCGGCCGCGGGCCCCGGCGCCACCACGGCCGCCGGCCGGCTGCTCCAACCGGGGGTGAAGTGCCGGGGCCGGGAGTACCTGCGGATCATCTACGGACCGGACTACACCGACCCGGACCGCCTGGCGGGGCTGCGGCGGCGCTCGTTGGGCCACAAGCGGGCGATGGCGCTGCGGGAGCACCGGCTCGGCCTGGGCGCCCTGGACCGGCTGGCGACCGGGGCGCCGCTGTGGCGGATCCACGAACTGGTGTTCGCGGTGCTGGCCTCGGCGTCCGAGCCGGTCGACCCCCGGCTGTGAGCCGGCGCCGGCCGTCCCGGCAACCTCCGGCGGGCGGTGACCGGCTGGCCGGGTCACCCGCCGCGGCTGGCCCGGCCGGTCGTCGGATGCCCGGGTGGCCGGACGGTCCGGCGGTCCGGGGGTGTGACGGCGCCGCCGACCGGGATTAACCTCAGGTGAGGTTTCCGGGCCTCCCGCCCCGGGCACATTCCCCCCGCGGACGGCGCCCGGGCTCCAGCCCGGCGGCACTCGACCGCACGCCGGGCTGGTGGGGATCCGGGACTGCCGGGGACGCTTGCCGGCGGAGCGGGCACGAAGGGGGCGCGCGATGGTGGAGGCGGTGGCGCGAGGCGCCCGGCCGCAACCGCCGGCCACCCCCACGCCGTTCCACCACGTGGGCCTGCTCTACCGCGACCAGACCGAATACCGCCGCGCCGTCACGTCGTTCGTGCGCGCCGGGCTGGCGGCGGGCGATCCGGTGCTGGTGGCGGTGCCCGGTGCCCGCCTCGACCTGCTGCGCGCCGCGTTGTCGGACGTGTCGGACCGCGTACGCTTCGCCGACATGGCGCGGGCCGGTCGCAACCCGGGGCGGATCCTGCCTGGAGTCCTGCTGGCGTTCGCCGCCGCACACCCCGGCCGCCGCGCGTGGATCGTCGGTGAGCCGATCTGGCCGGGGCGCACCGAGGTGGAGTACCCGGCCTGCGTGGCCCACGAGGCGCTGATCAACGACGCCTTCGCCGGCCGCGACGCCGCCATCCTGTGCCCCTACGACGCCGACAACCTCGACCACGCGGCGCTGGCCGACGCCCAGCACACCCATCCGACCATGCTCGACGGTGACGGGCTGCGGCCCAGCCCGGCGTACCTGCCCTCGGTGGCGGCCCGGGCCCTGTACAACGTCCCGCTGCCGGCCGCCCCGCCGGACGCGGCCACCATGTCCTACCACGGCGAGTGGGAGCTGGCCGCGGTCCGGCGGTTCGTCACCGCCGAGGCGGCTGCCACCGGCCTGGGCGCCGACCGGGCGGACGACCTCGCGATAGCGGTCAACGAGCTGGCCGCCAACACGGTGGAGCACACCGGTGGCGCGGGCCGGGTGCGCATCTGGCGGGAACCGGGCCTGCTGGTCTGCCAGATCGAGGACAAGGGCTACCTGCGCGACCCGCTCGCCGGCCGGGTGCCGCCACCGCCGGACACCGAGGGCGGCCGCGGGCTGATCCTGGCCAACCAGCTGTGCGACCTCGTCCGGATCCACACCGGCGCCGAGGGCACCCGGATCCGCCTGCACATCGACCGGTGAGCGCGGCCCCGCCGCCGCGGGGCCACCCGGCGGGGTGAACGCGCGCTTCGGCCGCCCGGCGGCTACCTGCGACGTAATCGACACCGGCGGAGTCCGGGGTGATCCTTTGAAGCGGATGTCGAGACGACGCGAAGGGAATCTCCACATGGCTGCCTTGACGAACGACCGGGACAAGCTGCTGCGCCTGGCGCTGAAGCTGGACGCCGTGGCGACCGCCGCGGTGGGCCTCGCGGCGGCGGCCCTCGGCGGAGTCCTCGACGAACTGCTCGGCATCTCGACCGCCGTGCTGCTTCCGGTGGGGATCTTCCTGCTGCTGTACGCGGTCGGCGTGTGGATGGTCGGCTCCCGCCCGACGATCAGCCCGGGCGCTGCCTGGGCGGTGATCGCGATCAACCTGGTCTGGGTGGTCGAGAGCGTGGTGGCGGTGGCGGCCGGCTGGCTGGAGCCCACCACCCTCGGCACGGTGCTGGTCATCGCCCAGGCGGTGGTCTGTGC
>DATMJT010000523.1:0-10744 GCA_035553735.1 Pilimelia sp. | reverse complement strand
GCGTCCGTCTCCGCGAGCGGCCGCGGCCGGTCGGGGGCGTGGCGGGTGGGCTGTTCGCCGACCACGCTGGCGAACACCTCGGCCTCGCGCTCCTCGCGGGCGTCGTAGGCGCCGGTACGGCCCAGCACCCGCTCCACCACGGCGGCGTCGAGCAGCTCGAAGCTCGCCGTCACGTCGGGCAGGTTCGGGGCCCCGGTGTGGCCGAGCAGCAGGTGGCCGAGTTCGTGCAGGATGATGTGCTCCCGCAGGATGGCGGCGGCCGCCCGCTCGTACACGATGTAGTCGGCGCGGTCCGTGGAGATCCACAGTCCACACGGCACGGTGGCCGTCGTGGTGTCCCACGGGATGAGGTGGATCGGGCGGCCCCGCGCCGCGCCGAGATCCCGGCAGAACCGTTCGGCGCTGAACGGGGCCGGAATCCGGACGCCCAGCTCGCGCGCGCGTCGCTGCATCCGTCGCCGGAGACGGCCGTCGCTGTCCATGTTCACCCTCCCCGATGGGCCGAGCGGGGGAGCGCCGCGCGTGACCGGCGGTGACCGTCGCTCCCGCCTGGAAGCATTGAACCAGCTAACCGCCCGGCTCCTCCTCCGGTGTCCGCCCGCCGGCCCGCTCCAGCGCCCGGACATGGTCGATGATCGCCCCGAGCTGCTGGAGGCTGACCTCGGACAGGCCGCGCGCCTTGAGCGCCACGGTGCGCACCTGCGGCGACTCGAACGCCTCCTTCAGGTCGCGCAGGGCCTGGAGCCGCCGCAGCTCCTCCTCGACGGTCGCGGTGTCCTCGTCGAAGAAGTAGCCGACCGGCACACCGAAGAACCGCGCCAGCGCCTCCAGGTGTCGCTTGGTCGGGTTGGTCCGCTCGCCGGTGCGCAGCAGGTTCAGGTAGCTGGCCGAGATGTCGGTACCCGCCGCCTTGATGGCGGCGGCCACCTCCCGGTCGGTGTAGGGCCGGCTCCGACCGGCCGGCACCACGGCGGCGTACAAATAATTGATCTTGTCGGCCAGGCTCTCGGAACGACTGGCCGGGGTGTCGGTCATGGGCGGCCTCCAGCCTGTTCACTGTTGTGTGCGTGTCACAACCAGGTGCCGACAGCAGTTGACAACGACCCGCGGGCGCTGGCTATCCTGGGATCGTTCACTGGTGTGGACGGGAACATGATAGTGCGCCACCAGCGTGGGTGCGCCACCAGCGCACGCCGAGGACCACCGGCTCCAGGGCCCGGAGGTTTCGGCAGCGACGGCTTCCGGGGCCACGGCCGGCTCTCCCGGCCTGGGCCGCGGGGGTGACGGCAACGGGGGACCGGCCCGTGACTTCGGGCGGGTGGTGCCGTCCCCCGACACGCGCCGACCCGGGGGACTCGGACCGCCAGGTCCGCGCGGGGGGAGGCGGCGCGGGGGACGCGGTCCGGCTCGCGTCCCCCGCGCCGCCGCGTCCGGACGCCGGCGCCAGCCGCCGCCCGCCGTCCGCATACCCGCGCGGCGACCGGGCGCCTGCCCCGGCGAGTCGCCGGGCAGGCGAGGCTTGCACTCGGCCGTCGCAAGTGCTAATACAGGAGTAGCGCACCTGATCCGGTTGCGCGGGCTGGACCGGTTCGGTCCGAGGCCCCGAGCGAACGTTGCGCACGCGCCCGCGGGCAACGTCCCCGCGGGCGCTCGGTATGCCGGCCCGCCGGACGCCGCCGAAGCCCCCTGGGATCGGCGTAGGGCGACCGGCGCAGGAAGCCCCCAAGGACCGGGCGTAGGGCGACCGGCGTGGGGCGCCGTGCGCCGGCGGCGGCCTCCCTGCGCGCCGCCGCGCCGAGCTGATCTGGAACCGGCGGATCGACCCCGGCAGGGTATTCGACCTCGCCCTGGCGCTCGACCGGGCCCCCGAGGGCTACCGGGCGATGGATGAGCGCCGCGCCATCAAGGTTCTGCTGCACCCCTGACGCCGCCTGCGGCGCCCGGCCGTGACGCGCCACGCCGACCGTCCTGTCCCGACGGAGACGCGGGGACCGCACGCGTGCGGCGGCGCCCCGGCCCCCGGGCGTCACCGCACCGCGCGGTCCCGATCCGTCGACAGTGACCCGGCCGGATCGCCGTGCGGCGTCGGTCAGGTGGGTTCGACGGGCAGCCACAGTTCGCAGGTCGCGGTGCTGAAGTCATCCGCGCGCTCGATCACCGCAACGATCGAGGGGCCCCGCCGCAGGCGCCACGGGTTGGACGGGAACCACTCGGTCGCGGTCGCGGCCCAGGTCGCCTGCAGGACCTGCGGGTGGGGCCCGCTGGTGCGCAAGACCGCCCACCTGCCGGCCGGAGCCTCGATGGCGTCGAGGTCGTCGGGGGTCGGCGTGTCCCGGGAGACGGCGACCCCGTGCAGGTAGGTCATCTCGCTTCCCTCCGCGCCGTCGGGGTCCAGGTCGTCGCAGACCTGCAGCAGGCCCCCGGGTTCGGTGTCGCCCAGCGCCTTCAGCCGCAGGTGCTCCTCCCCCGGCAGCGCCGAGATGTGCCGCTGGATGTGCGGGTTGACGCCCTGGTGGATCAGCGGCACCCGGGTGGCGTGCCCGAGCAGCCGGAACGCGGGGCGGTCGACGATGCGGGTGTCCATGGGGATGCTCCCTTCGACGGTCAGGCGGAACCTGAGCTGCGGCTGTGCGCGAAGGGGGCCTCCGTCGCGGCGGGCGTCGGCGGGGCCGACGCCGTGGACCGCCCGGAACGCCCGTCCGAACGCCTCGGTGGAGCCGTATCCGTGCCGGACGGCGATGCTCAGCAGATCGCCCTCGCCGCGGACGACGTCGGCGGCGGCGACGGTCATGCGGCGCCGGCGCACGTACTCCGACAGCGGCATGCCGGCCAACGACGAGAACATCCGGCGCAGGTGGTACTCGGTCGTGCCGAGCGTCCTGGCCAGCGCGGTGACGTCGAACTCCTCGCCGAGGTGCTCCTCGACGAGCTCGACGAGCCGGTTGAGTGCCGTGATCACGAGACCTCCCTTCGACGTCAACTCTGGGCGAGGGCGCGCCGGCCGCGCCCTACCACAGTGGCCCGATCCGATCATCCGATCGTGGGCGGAAGACTAGGCGCCGCCACTGACCGTGATCGCCTGGCCCGTGATGCCGGTGTTGGCCGCCGAGCCCAGGTAGACCACCGCGCCGGCCACCTCGTCGGCGTCCAGCAACCGGCCGAGCGCGGCCAGCGTGCTGAACTGCTCACCGGCGGCCTCCACGATGTGCGGGTTGGTGTCCGTGCGGGTCAGCCCGGGCAGCACGACGTTGGACAGGATGTCCCCGTCGCGGCCCAGCGACCGCGCGGCCGAGCGGCTGAAGCCGTGCAGCGTCGACTTCGCCGCGGCGTAGTACTCCCCGCCGGCCATGCCGTCGGTGGCGATGGTCGACGAGATGTGCACCAGGCGCCCGAAGCGGCGTTCCCGCATCGCCGGGGCGACCGCGCGGGACAGCCGCAGCGCGCCCTCGATGTTGGCGCGCAGCGCCGGCACCCAGCAGGGCTCCGGCACCCGTTCGAACCGCTCCTCGAAGCCGCCCGTGCTGCCCCACACCACCGCGTTGTTGACCAGCACGTCGATCCGCCCGGTCCAGTCCAGCGCGGCCGCCACCAGCGCCGCCGCGCCGGCGTCGTCGGCCAGGTCGTACCGGCGGACCAGCGCGCGCCCGCCCACGTCGGCGGCGACCTTCTCCGCCTCGGCCCGCGACGTCGCGTACGTGAGCACGAGGTGCGCGCCCTCCGCGGCGAATCCCCGCGCGATGGCCCGGCCCAGCCCGCCGGAGGCGCCGGTGACGATGACGGTACGGCCTTCGAGTCCCATGTCCATGCCGCCCACGCTGCCCGGCTCCGCAGCCCACAGGGAGGCCGCGGTGAGGCTGGTCCTCGCAGGGCCACCCTCGCCGTGTGCAGGCCCGGTAGCGTCTGCTCCGATGAGCAGCAACGACCTGGGCGCATACCTGCGGGACCGGCGCGAGGCCCTGTCGCCCGCCACCGTCGGGCTGCCCGACGGGCCCCGGCGCCGCACGCCCGGCCTGCGCCGGGCCGAGCTGGCCACGCTGGCCGGGATCAGCGTCGAGTACCTCACCCGCCTGGAGCAGGGCCGCGACCGGCACCCGTCGAGCCAGGTGCTCGGGGCGCTGGCCGACGCGCTGCGCCTGAGCACCGACGAACGCATCCGACTGCGCATCCTCGCCAAGGCCGCCGACGGCCCGTTCCCCTGCCAGGAGGTCCGGCCGCCGGCGCGGGCCGTGCGGCCCACCGTGCGCGCGCTGCTCGACCGGCTGGAGCCCGGCCCGGCGTACGTGGCCAACCGGCTCGGCGACCTGCTGGCGTTCACCGCCGGGTACGAGCGGCTCGCCCGCCCGCTCGGCCTGCTCGACGCCGAGCCGGCCAACCTGCTCCGCTACGCCTTCACCGACCCGCGGGCGCGGTCGGCGTACCCGGACTGGCCGCAGGTCGCCGACGCGCGCGCCGCCGCCCTCAAGGCCGGGTTCGGGCCCCCCGACCCGCACGTGCGCGCGCTCGTCGACGAGCTGACCGTGACCGCGGGGGCGGCGTTTCGCGACCGGTTCCGGCGGGTCACCGGCGACCAGCCGCGCAGCGGCGTGGAGCGGCTGCGCCACCCGGTCGGGGGCGAGCTGCGGCTGGCGTACGAGAGCCTGGCCCTGCCCGACGCCGACCAGCAACACCTCGTGGCGTACCTGCCGGCGGACGAGGCGACCGGCGCGGCGCTGGACCAGCTCGCCGGCCGGCGGCCCGGCGCCCTGCGCGTGGCCTGAGGGCGCCGGCCGCCCCACTCCCGGGCTCGGGGTCCGCGCCGCGGCCGCACTACCCGCGGGGTCGGGGGTCCGCGCCGCGGCCGGGCGGTCCGTGCAGGGCGTACGCCCGGACGACGGTCTGCTGGACGGCGTTGCCGTCGGCGTCCCTCGCGGTGGCGCGCAGCGAGACGTACCCGGCGCGATCCGGGTGGACGAGGTGGGCGGTTCGGCGGTCGCCGCCGCCGGTCACCCGCACCCGCGTCCAGGTGGCGCCGTCGTCGTACGACACCTCCACCGTCAGGTGCGGATACCGGCCGCGCCCCGCGCCGGGCTGGCGCCGCACCGCCACTCCCACCGTGACCGCCCGCCCGGCCGGTGCGCCGTTGTGCTGGTCGAGGCGGGGCGTGAAGCGGACGACCGACACCGGCAGCCGCCGGGCGCCGTCGCCGTCGACGTGGCCGGAGGTGAACTCGAAGGCGAGGCTGGTGCGGGTGGACAGCAGCGCGGGCGCGCCCCGGGTGACGGTGAACTCGGCCCGGTACCGCGCCGGGCCCGGCGCCACGTCGACCGGCCCGTCGAGCAGCTCGTCGCCAGCGACCCGCGCGCCGTCGCGGTAGAGCGCCGCGGTCGCCGAGGCGGTCGCCGACCAGCCGGGACGGTCCGCGCCGTCGCCGAACAGCGGCGGGGCGACGGTCAGCCGGTCGCCTCTGCGGGCCACCCACAGGTCGGGCGCGGGCGCGCCGGCCAGGGTCGGCCCGAACACCCCGTGGTTCCACTGCGCGGTGCCGGCCCGCCCGGCGCGGTGCCGCACGCCGGAACGGACGTGGGCCCCCAGGACCCGCAGCCAGCCGTTCGCCAGCGTCCACTCGTGGAACTCGGTGCTCCAGCGCACCCCCGGCGCGGTGGTGTAGTAGTCCACCCGGGTGCCGGGCAGGTCCAGGTCGAGCGAGGCAGCCGTGGCCCCGGCGGCGCCGTCGGCGTACCTGGGGAAGTCGAACTTCCAGCCCTTGGCCCCGTCGGCGTGCCGGGCGAACCGCTGCCGTTCGACGGCGAGCTGTCCGGCGCTGACCCGGCGCGTGAAGCCGGTGTACATGCTGCCGCGCCGGAACCACGCGAGGTGGTAGGCGTACGGTGAGGCGCCGAAGCCGCCGTCGGGCAGGGGCCGGGCGAAGTCGCCGGTGACGTGCGCCGTGAAGCCGGGCACCGGCGGCGTGGGCGGGCCGACCCGGCCCGCGTAGACGCTGTCCAGGCTGCCGCCCAGCGCGGAGAACTGGACGCCCGGGTGGGCCCAGTGTGCGCCGACGTCGACCGCGGCGGGGCGGGCGTCGCGGTGCGGCACGGTGATGTGCAGGGCCCCGGCGCGGCGGGCGTCGACGGTGACCGTGGCGGGGCCGGTCACGTCCAGCCGCGGGGCGACCATCAGGCTGGTGCTGCGGGGCCGTGACCCGTCGGCGGGCGTCGTGACGTAGCTGGCCAGCAGGTACCGGCCGCGCGGCACCCGCACGACGGTCTCGGCGGAGGTGAGGTCGCGGTGGTCGTAGGGGCCGTCGGCGCGTACCAGGGACCCGAACGGGTACGCCGCCGGCGCGCCGGTGCGGTCGAGGTGGCGCACCGTCACGTCGTGGGCCTCGGCCTCGCGCTCGATGACGAACGGGGTCCGCACCTCGACCCCCTCGCCGGTCGCGGTGACCGCTCCGGCGTACTGCCCGTCCGGGGCGGCCACCCGCGTGTCGGCGGTGAAGCGCACGGTCGCCTCGCCCCCGGGCGGCACGGTGAGGGCGGCGGTGTCTGCGCCGCCGCCGAGCCCGGCCCCGGTGCCGGCGCCTGCGGCGGTGCCGGTGTCGGTGTCGGTGTCGGTGCCGGTGCCGGTGTCGGTGTCGGTGTCGGTGTCGACGGAGAACATGCCCGGCGGCGCGGGCACCCCGCCGGGGCCGGTCGCCGTGACGGCCAGCCGCAGGGTCACGGCGGTCGCCGCCGCGTTCCGGTAGGTCAGCCGGCGCGCCACCGGGGTGTCGTCGTGGTGCGGCCACGCCTGTCGGCCCAGGCTCACCGAGCCGCCGTCGACCGACACGGTCTGCCCGACGGCCCGCGCCACGTCGACGCGGCCGGCTCCCTGGCCGAACGGGCCGGTGCCGGGCCGCGGCACCGCGGCGCCCATCAGGGTGTCCTTGAGCCGCCCCGCCCGCCAGTCGGCGTGCCGCTGGGCCAGGATCGCCGCGGCGGCGGCCACGTGCGGCGCGGCCATCGAGGTGCCCGACAGCGGGTGGTACGCCTGGCCGGGCGTACCAAGGTGACCGTCCCGGCCGCGGGCCGCCACGATCCCCTGGCCCGGCCCCGTGATGTCCGGCTTGATGGCGCCGTCGCCGACGCGCGGGCCCCGGCTGGAGAACGGCGTCAGCTCGTCGTCGCGGTCGACCGCGCCCACGGCGAGGGCGGCGTCGGCGCTGGCCGGCGAGGACACGGTCCCGGACGCGCCGTCGTTGCCGGCGGCGGCCACGAACAGCGTGCCGTACCGGGCCGTGAGCGCGTTGACCCCCTCCTCCAGCAGGTCCAGGTCGGGGGTGTCGGGGCTGCCCAGGCTGATGTTGACGACCCTGGCACCCGACTCGGCCGCCCACTGCATGCCGGCGAGGATGGTGGACTCAGCGCAGTCGTTGAGGGTGCAGACCTTGCCGTCGAGCAGTCGGACGCCGGGGGCGACGCCGCGGTACCGGCCGCCGGACGCGGCGCCCGAGCCGGCGATGATGGAGGCGACGTGGGTGCCGTGCCCCACCAGATCCCGCGGGTCGCCACCGTCGACGAACGAGCGGGCGCCGACGACCCGGCCGGCGAGGTCAGGGTGCGTGACGTCGATTCCGCTGTCCAGCACGGCGACCGTCACGCCGGTGCCGTCCCAGCCCCGCGCCCACGCCTGTGGCGCGCCGATCTGCGCCGCGCTGCGGTCCAGGGTGAGCCGGCGGACGCCGTCCAGCCAGATCCGGTCCACCCCGCCGGCGAGCCGCGCGACGCCGGGGCCGCCGGTCCGCGCGGTGGCGCCGCCGGGGCCGCCGGCCACCTGCTGCCAGAAGCCGTGCAGGGCGCCCCGCGGCACCCGTACGGCGGCGCCGCCGACCGCCGGCAGGTCACGGCGGACCGCGCCGCCGCCGGTCGCGGCCCGTGCGACCGCGGACCCCGGCCCGGTGACGATCAGCGGCAGGTCGCCGCGGCGGTCGTCGTAGCCGGCGTCCAGCAGCCCGGTGATGTCGAAGAGGCGGGGGTCGAGGCGGCCGGACCCGACGAGCGGGACGGCGTCGCTGGGCACCACATGCAGGTGACCGCGCAGCCGGTACACCGCGAAGGTGATGCCGCGCCGCCGCGGGTCGGGCGTTCGGGCCAGCCCCCTCGGTGTCACGGTGAGCCGGTCCCCGGTCACCAGCGTGACCGCGCGGGGCGCATCCGCCGGGACCCGGGCGGAGGCCGCCGCCGGGATCGGGCCGGTGGCCGCCACCGGGGTCAGGCCGGTGGCCGCCACCGGGCGGGCCGAGGCCGCGCCGGACGCGGCCGGGACGTTCGCGACCGGGACGTTCGTGGCCGCCATCAGGACACCGGCGAGGAGGGCCGCCGGCACGGCGGGCCACCATCGCGACATTCCGGTCATGTAACCCCCGCGTCCAGGAGAGCGACAGCAACCGGCGCCGGACGACGCTCCCCCTACGCGCCAGGCCGCGGGCCGCGTCCCGCCGCACAGGAGTAATCCACCATGGACGCCGGTGCTGCTGTGGCGCCGACAGTACCGCAGCACCCCGGCCCGCGCGCCGGCCGACGGCGGCCGACCGCCAGGGCAGGTCGAGCCGCCGGAGGACTCCGCGGCCTACCGGGCGTCGCCGGCCAGCCGCCGAAGCGGCTCGCCAGGGTCGTGCGCGCCCGCGGTCACCGCAGCGCGATCGCCACCCCGCCCGGCACCTGGCCCGCGCTGACCACCCAGACCGCGCCGGTCCGCACGTCCCAGGTGACCAGTCCCTCCCGGTCGGTACTCAGCAGCACCGTGTGCTCATCCACCCAGTCCAGCGGCTCGCAGCAGGCCTTCTGACGGTCCGGGCCGAGGTCGAGCAGACGCTGCACGACGCCGGTGTGCACGTCGACGACGGCGACCACCTCGATGCCGTGGTAGGCCGGCGCGCGGCCCCAGCCGGCCCGCACCACCAGGCCGCCGCCGCCGTCCGAACCGTTGCGCAGGGCCGGTCCGTGCCACGTGTCCACCCCGTACGGGGCGAGCGCCCCGTCATCCACCGGCACCTCGCTGACCGGGGCGGCGCGGTCCAGCCGCCACCGCGTCAGCACCGGCTTCCCGCCGGCGGCCGCGTCGGCGGCGCCCCGCAGCTCGACGACCGGCCCGTCCGGCCCCGACACCACCGTGTCCCAGACCGACAGGCCCGCCGCGACCCGCGTCACCGTCCGCGCCCGCCAGTCCACGGCGAAGGTGGCCCTCGGCCGTGCACCGTCGTCCTGCGCGACCAGGACGGTCTCGTTCGACCGCCACATCACGTACTCGTTGAAGCCCGGCACCGCGATGCGGTGCACCGCTGCGGTCGTGACGTCCACGACGAGGACCTCGTCGGTCTGCGGGACCGCGATGAGGCGCCGGTCCGGCGACATCGACGTCGGCCGGAGCGGGGCGGCCTTGTTGTTCCCAGCGTCCCGGGTGAACGCGAGGTCCACCACGTCGACCCGGGCCCACGAGCCGTCGGTGTCGAGCACGTACAGCGGCTCCGGCCGGGCGGCGTGCGGCGCGCCGTGCGGCTGGACCACCGCCACCGCGCGCGTCACCGGCCGCTGCGACAGCCGGCGGGCGCCGGCCGGACGGAACGCCGCGCCGGTGGTGGGCAGCGGCCTGATCGCACGGCGGCCCGGCCGTTGCGGCATCCGGTCCACCGCCGGCGGGTCCATTGACGCGGTGGGCGGGGCCGTGGGGCCCGTCGGTGCGGGCGCCGTGCCGGGCCCGGGGCCGGCGCGCAGCGGGACCGAGACGCCCGCCGCCACCACGCACGCCGCCGCCACCGCCGCCGCACCGGTCAGGATGCGGCGTCGGCGACGCACCCGACCGGCCCGGGTCCACGCCGCCTCCGCCAGCGTCGGCGCCCGCACGCCCGCCGACGTCTGGGCCAACAGCTCGGCCAGCTCACGCCCGCCCATCGCGGTCCTCCGATGTCGCTCGGGGCTCCGGCGCCACCACGAGCAGCTCGCCGGTCCCGGCGGTGCCGCCGGTGCCGGCGGAGGGGCCGGTCACGACGAGTTCGCCCAGCTCCGGCGCGAGCGCCCGCAGGCGCCGCAGCGCCACGTACGTCTGACTCTTCACGGTGCCGACCGACACCCCGAGCACCTCCGCGGTGCGGGCCTCGGTCAGGTCGTCGAAGAACCGCAGGACCAGGACCGCCCGCTGCCGCGGGGCGAGCCGGGCCAGGGCGGTCGCGAAGACCACCCGGTCCGACACCGCCTCGGCGCCGTCGGCCCCCGCCACCTCCGGGACCGCGCCGAACAGCGACTCCCGGCGGCGCCGCCGCCACCAGGACACCGCGTCGCGGTACAGCACCGTGCGCAGGTACGCCTCCGGCTCGCCGTGCCGGACCTGCCGCCACCGCAGCGCCAGCTTCACGAGCGCGTCCTGGAGCAGGTCCTCGGCCTGATGGTGATCACCGCAGATCAGGTACGCCGAGCGCAGCAGCCGGTACTGGCAGGCCCGCACGAAGGCGACGTACTCAGCCTGCTCGTCGCTCGGCGTGGCGGTCACGTGAAGGTAACGCACGAGCGGTCGCGGATGGTTGGGGCCGGGCAAGAGGTTCAGCCCGCCCGCTCCCGAGCGTCGCGTTCGCGCACGGCTGTCGACCGGCGCTGGCGCCCCGGGGGCCCGGCGCCCGCGGCCGCCCGGCCGGCGCGCACCACGCCTGCGGTCCGGCGTCCACCGCGGCCGGGCGCCACGCGCGTCGGGGGCGAGCCGGCGCCCGGCCGCGGTGGACGCCGGACCGCAGGCG
>DATMJT010000522.1:0-4246 GCA_035553735.1 Pilimelia sp. | reverse complement strand
CTGTACCTCGGGCTGCACCAGCGGCTCGGTCAACCTGCTCGCCGAGTGGCCGGGCGGGGACGCCAACCAGGTCATCATGCTCGGTGCCCACCTCGACGGCGTGGCCGCCGGCCCGGGCATCAACGACAACGGCTCCGGCTCCGGGCTCATCCTCCAGGTGGCGCTGGAGCTGGCCCGGGCCAACCCGACCATGACGAAGAAGGTGCGGTTCGCCTGGTGGTCCGACGAGGAGCAGGGCCTGCGCGGCTCGGCCTTCTACGTCAACCAGCTGCCGTCGTCCGAGCGTGCGAAGATCAAGAAGTACTACAACTTCGACATGGTGGCCTCGCGTAACGCCGGCTACTTCATCAACAACATCACCAGCGGTCAGGCGCAGTACCTCAAGGAGTACTACGACTCCATCGGGGTGTCCACGGAGGAGAACGTGGAGGGCCGCAACCGCTCCGACGACGCGTCGTTCAGCCGGGCCGGCATCCCCGCCACCGGAGTGGCCGCCGGTGCGTCGGCGCGCAAGACGTCGGCCCAGGCGCAGAAGTGGGGCGGCACCGCGAACGCGGCGTACGACTCCTGCTACCACGCCGCCTGCGACACCATCAGCAACATCGCGGACACCCCGCTGGACCGCGCCGCCGACGCCGTGGCGTACGCGCTGTGGAAGGACGCCGTCGGCACGCAGAGTCCCGCCGAGTTCTCGATGGCGGTCAGCCCGACGTACGGCTCGATCCCCCACGGCCAGCCGGCCACGGTGACCGCGACGGTCAGCACCACCACCACCTCGGGGTCGGCCCAGCGCGTGTCGCTGTCGGCCTCCGGCCTGCCGGCGGGTGTCACCGCCACGTTCAACCCGTCCAGCGTGACCTCGGGCGGGTCGGCCACGCTGACCCTGTCGTCCAACGGCACGGTGTCGTACGGCAACTACCCCGTCACGATCCTGGGCGACGGGGCCGTGGTGGACCGGAGCGCGACCTACACCCTGAGCGTCGTCACCATCCCGCCGCCGCAGCACACCTTCAACCTCGCCGTGAACCCGACGTCGGGCGGGGTCCAGGCGGGTGCGTCGATCACGGCGACGGTGAACACCACCGTCGCCTCCGGCAGTCCCCAGCCAGTGAACCTCTCCGCCTCCGGCCTGCCCGCCGGCGTCAGCGCAACCTTCAGTCCCAGCACCGTGCAGGCGGGGGAGTCCGCCACGGTGACCTTCAGTGCCACGTCGACCGCGGCGGGCGGGACCTACCCGGTCACCATCCGCGGCGACGGCACCGAGATGTCCCGGACCGCCACCTACAGCCTGACCGTGTACGGGAACTCGCCGCCGGTCACCACGCCGCCGCCGACCTCACCGCCGCCGGGGGGCTGTGCCGGCATCGCGGCCTGGGACGCGGCCAAGGCGTACGTGCCCGGTAACGTGGTGTCACACAACGGTCGCAAGTGGAACTCCACGTGGTACTCCACCGGTGCCGAGCCGGGCGCCCCGGGCTCCTGGGCGGTGTGGGCCGACGCCGGCGCCTGCTGACCGGGTCCGGGCGACCGCGTCGCCACGGCATGGGGGCGCCCGGACCGCGACAGTGCGGTCCGGGCGCCCCGCCCGGTGCGGGGGCGAGGCTCTCCCGTCGCCGACACCGGGCGGTGCGCCGCTGCCGCCGCGGTGGCAGCGGCGCCGCCGCCTGAGTCCCGACGGCGTCGGCGCGCTGGAGTCGCCGCCGGCCGGCTCACGCCCGGTCAGCGCCGGCGGGCCGCCGGTGCGGCCGGCAGGCGGTGCAGAACGGCCGCGCGCAGGCGCCCCTGCGCCAGCTCCGCGGTGACATAGGTGCGGTACGGCTGCCGCCGCCGGTCGGTGGGGGAGCCCGGGTTGAGCAGCCGCAGGCCACCGGGCGCGGTGCTGTCCCACGGAATGTGGGAGTGGCCGAACACCAGCAGGTCCCGGTCGGGGAAGCGGGCCACGCAGCGGGCCTCGCGCCCGGCGGCCGGGCCGGTCTCGTGCACCACCGCGATACGCACGCCGGCCAGCTCGACCCGCGCCACCTCAGGCAGGCGCGCCCGCAGTGCGGGACCGTCGTTGTTGCCGTACACGGCCACCAGGCAGCGCGCCCGGCGCAGCATCGCGTCGAGCAGATCCTCGTGCACCCAGTCCCCGGCGTGTACCACGACGTCGGCCTCGTCGACCGCGCGCCACAGCTCCGTGGGCAGGTCCCGGGCCCGCGCCGGTACGTGGGTGTCGGCGGTGATGACCAACCGCATCCGGCTCTCCCGTCGTTCCCGGGCAGCGTTCCCCGCCGTCCGGCGGGTAAACCGGTGGCGCTTTGCCGCCGCGCCCGTCCGGCCCCGGCGCACGGCGGGACGGCCGTTGCGCCGGCCCGCCTGACCGCCGCCACGCCGAGCACCGGACCGCGGCCCGTGCGCCGGGGACTCGGCGGATCCTGGCGGCCGCCGGGCGGTCTTCTGTCAGACAAATAAATTGTGCGACGCCCGCTGTTCCGGGGCCGAGTCGGCGACGTTCGGTGACCGTCGCGGCCGCGCCGGGGTGAATTGCCGCTCACTCGATTCAGAGGCGCCGGAAAGTGTCCCGCCGCGCGGATCAGCGAGGTCGGCAGCGGCAATGATCGCAAGTAGGAACCGCCGTTGTCAGAGAGCTGACCGATGATTGTCAGGCAACGGCGGGTGTCGCGGCAGTATCGGTCATAACCCCTATTTTCGGAACGCAACCTCACCTCCAAGGGTGGGTGTCGGGAGTCACACTTCCACATCGTGGACGTGATCTTTAGGGTCAACCGTGCGTCGGTGCGGCCCAGAACTGGCTGACTGGGGCGTAACGGACACGTCAGTGAGCGTGGAATCGATCACTCCGGGTAGCCGGGCCGGCGACCGGTCGGTGCCCGATGCCCGGGGTCTTTCCTGCGGAAACATGCGGCGGTCCACGCCCATCCGCGATCTTCCGCGCGCGGCGCGCCACCGGAATCGGGTCCTCGTACCACGTCGTGTTGCGCATTCACAAGTCGCGTTGGTCGTAGCGGCCGGCATCCCCTAGTGGTCTCCTCGGGGTCGTTTCGGGGTTTAGCCCCCGGGTACGAATGGCCGTGAGGCAACAGTTGCGGCTTCAAAAGAGTCGCTGACGAATCGGGCATCGCACCGCGGTGCATTGGCCGGATTGCACCGCGGGCGGCGATCTTGGCGGAGATCGGCCCGCACTAGGCAGGAAGGAGGGGATGGGCTTGCGTACCGGACGTGCGTCCCACTTCCCCGGAGCAGATCGGCGAGCACGCCCTGCGGATCCGGGGGTGCGGCCATGACCGCGGCGTTGACGAGGCTGCCCGCGGCGCAGCAGCTGCGGGAGACGCTGAACGCGCTGGTCCGCGAGCAGGGGCTGCCCGGGGGCCAGCTCGTCGTGCACCACGCGGGGGAGACGGTCGCGGTGTGCGCCGGCGTGGCGGAGTACGGAACCCCGCGGCCGGTGACCGACGACACGGCATTCCCGGTGGGGTCGATCACCAAGTCGTTCACCGCCACCATGGCGATGATCCTGCTCGCCGACGGCGACCTGGAGCTGGACGCGCCGGTGGGCCTGCACGTGCCCGGGCTGGGCGAGCTCGGCTCGGCGTTGACCGTGCGGCACCTGCTCAGCCACACCGGCGGCCTGGCCTGCGGCCCGGCATCGGCAGAGGTGCGGGAGCTGTCGCCCCGGCGGTACGTGACCGAGCACTGCCACCCGGAGAACCTCGTGCTGCCTCCGGGCACCGGGTTCTCCTACTCCAACCTCGGCTACGCGCTCGCCGGGCTCCTGATCGAGGAGATCACCGGCATGTCGTGGGCCGAGGCGGTCGAGTCGATCGTCCTGCGCCCGCTCGGCATCGCACCGGCCTTCGTGCACGCCCCCGGCGACCGGGCGATGGCCACCGGGCACTCGGTGAACCTGCTCGCCGAGCGGGTGCGGCCCGTGCAGCAGTCCCTCGCCCCCGCCGAGGCTCCGGCCGGCGCGCTGGTGATGAGCGCCGGCGACCTGGCGTCCCTCGGCCTGCTGCACGTCGGGGGCGGACGCCCCGCGATCCTGCCGCGCTACTACGCCGACCTGATGCGCCGGCCGGTGGCGGAGGCCGAGCCGTTCGGACTGGCCGACGGGTGGGGGCTCGGCCTGGCGCGGTTCCACGCCGGCGAGCACCGTTGGGTCGGGCACGACGGCAATGCCGACGGAACGGCCTGCTACCTGCGGATCGAGCCGGACGCCGGCTGGGTCGTGGCCTTCACCTGCAAC
>DATMJT010000521.1:0-9785 GCA_035553735.1 Pilimelia sp. | reverse complement strand
GGCAGGCGGCGCGCGAGGAGGCGGAGGGAGTGGGTGTCGGGGGCGGCGGGCTGGCGGTCGGCAGCGGCGGCCCGCCCACGACCGGGCCCGGCAGCGTCACGGTCGCCGGACCCGGCCCGGGGGCCTCGCGCAGCGTCAGCGTGCCGAAGCCCAGCCGCGCGCCGGTCAGCACGCCGTCCGCGGCGTAGCAGTAGACGCCCACGTCCAGCGGCGCGGTCAGCGACGCCGAGTTGGACTCGACCGCGAAGCAGTCCCCGCGGACGCCGGCCAGCGGCGCGGTCGTCGACACGGCCAGGGCCTCCCGACGGTCCGTCAGCACCTCGCGCCAGTCGGTGAACGCGTGCTGCACCCTGGGGTCCACCCGGGCCGGCAGTCGCCCGTCCCGTCCGCTGACCCGAACGCAGGTCGGCGGGATCCCGCGTTCGGCCGACCCGAGGGCGCACTGGAACCGACCCTCGCCGGTGCGCACCACGGCGACGTCCGCCGTACCGCCCAGGGCGCCGCCCGGGATGTCCACCCGCCAGCTGCCGTCCGCGGCCAGCGTGACCGCCACCGTGCGCTCTGGCAGGTCGGGGCTGGCCAGCGTGTAGTACGCCACCAGGCTGCGGTCCTTGGCCGCCGCGGCGTGCGCGGCCAGCCGTTCCCGGGCGCCGGCTGGTCCGGTCGGCACGGGCGTGGTGGCGGGCGCCGTCGGCTCCGCCGTGGTCCCGGCGCCCGCCGGCGTGCCGTCGGCGCAGCCGGCCAGGGGCGTGACGGACGCCACCAGGGCGGCCAGTGTCACCGCGAGAACCGTGGGACGAGCGGCGCGGGCTGCGGACACCGGGCCATTCTCCCCGGCCGCCCGTGAGGTGATCACAGACATATGGACGCGACACGCCGAGCGGCTTCCTCTAGTCTGTCGACCGCGCGGGCCGCGGAGCCCGTGCGGATCATGGGCTGCCGGCGGGACCGCGGTGGCCGGGCCGCCGCCCATGGGCCTCTAGGGGGAAGGCCCGGGTCGCCGGTACCCTGGTCTCGCCCTTGCGCCGCCGGAGCCGACCGGCGGGGTCGGCGTGCGCGATCCCCGACGTCCGGGGCCTGCCTGGGAGGAGTCGACGACCGTGGCACTGGTCGTGCAGAAGTACGGCGGCTCCTCCGTGGCCGACGCTGAGCGCATCAAGCGCGTCGCCGAGCGGATCGTCGCCGCCCGCAAGTCCGGCGACGACGTGGTGGTGGTGGTCTCCGCCATGGGCGACACCACCGACGAGCTGCTGGACCTGGCCCACCAGGTGTCCCCGCTGCCGCCCGGCCGCGAGCTCGACATGCTGCTCACCGCCGGCGAGCGGATCTCCATGGCCCTGCTCGCCATGGCGATCCACAACCTCGGCTTCGAGGCGCGCTCCTACACCGGCTCGCAGGCCGGTGTGCTCACCACCTCCATGCACGGCCGGGCCCGGATCATCGACGTGACGCCCGGGCGCCTGCGCAGTGCGCTGGACGAGGGCGCCATCGCCATCGTCGCGGGCTTCCAGGGTGTGGCGCAGGACACCAAGGACATCACCACGCTCGGCCGAGGCGGCTCGGACACCACCGCGGTGGCGCTGGCCGCGGCCCTGAACGCCGACGTCTGTGAGATCTACACCGACGTGGACGGCGTGTTCACGGCCGACCCGCGCATCGTGCCGAACGCGCGGCACATCACCCAGATCACCTACGAGGAGATGCTGGAGCTGGCCGCCTGCGGCGCCAAGGTGCTGCACCTGCGCAGCGTCGAGTACGCCCGCCGGTCGGCGCTGCCGATCCACGTCCGCTCGTCGTACTCGACCAACACCGGCACGATGGTCACCGGATCGATGGAGGACCTCACTGTGGAGCAGGTACTGATCACCGGGGTCGCCCACGACCGCAACGAAGCGAAGATCACGATTGTGGGCGTGCCAGACGAGCCGGGTCTCGCGGCGCGGATCTTCGAGACCGTGGCCGACGCCGAGACCAACATCGACATGATCGTGCAGAACGTCTCGACCGAGGGCACCGGACGTACCGACATCTCGTTCACCCTGCCCAAGCCCGACGGCCCGACGGCCATGACCGCGCTCGGCAAGATCCAGGAGGCCGTGCGGTTCAAGGGCCTCCTCTACGACGAGCATGTCGGTAAGGTGTCGCTGATCGGTGCCGGCATGCGCTCGCACCCGGGGGTCGCGGCGAGGTTCTTCGCGGCGCTCGGGGAGGCCGGCGTCAACATCGAGATGATCTCGACATCCGAGATCCGGGTATCAGTGGTGTGTCGGGACACGGACCTCGACGCGGCGGTCCGTGCGGTCCACGAGGCGTTCGACCTCGGCGGGACCGAAGAGGCAGTCGTCTATGCGGGGACCGGGAGGTAATCCATGGCTGGGCAACCCACCCTGGCCGTCGTCGGTGCGACCGGCGCCGTCGGCACGGTCATGTGCGAGCTGCTGACGTCGCGCAAGAACGTGTGGGGCGAGATCAGGCTCGTCGCCTCCCCGCGTTCGGCCGGCAAGAAGCTCTCGGTGCGTGGCGAGGAGGTCACCGTCCAGGCGCTGGCCCCGGAGGTGTTCGACGGGGTCGACGTGGCGATGTTCGACGTGCCCGACGAGGTCTCCGCGCAGTGGGCGCCGGTGGCCGCCGCGCGCGGTGCGGTCGCGGTCGACAACTCCGGCGCGTTCCGGCTGGACAAGGACGTGCCGCTGGTCGTCCCCGAGATCAACCCGGAGCAGATCCGCAACCGGCCCAAGGGCATCATCGCGAACGCCAACTGCACGACGCTGGCCATGATCGTCGCGATCGCCCCGCTGCACCGCGAGTACGGCCTGCGCGAGCTGGTCATCTCGTCGTACCAGGCGGTCTCCGGGGCCGGACAGGTCGGCATCGACACGCTGCACGACCAGCTGGCCAAGGTGGCCGGTGACCGGTTGCTCGGCTCCCGCTCCGGCAACGTGCGCCAGGCGGTGGGTGACGACCTGGGCCCGTTCCCGGCCCCGATGGCGCTCAACGTGGTCCCCTGGGCGGGCTCGCTCAAGGACGGCGGCTGGTCGTCGGAGGAGGTCAAGCTGCGCAACGAGTCGCGCAAGATCCTCGGCCTGCCGGATCTGAAGGTCTCCGCGACCTGCGTGCGGGTGCCCGTGGTGACCGGCCACTCCGTGGCCGTGCACGCCGTGTTCGGCAGCGAGGTGGACGCCGACGCGGCCCGCGAGATACTGCGGCACGCGCCCGGCGTGATCCTGGTGGACGACCCGGCCGCGCAGGAGTTCCCGATGCCGATCGACGCGGTCGGCACCGACCCGTCCTGGGTCGGCCGGATCCGTCGCGCGATGGACGACCCCCGGGCCCTGGACCTCTTCGTGACCGGTGACAACCTGCGCAAGGGCGCGGCGCTGAACACCGCGCAGATCGCCGAGCTGCTCGCCGCGGAGCTGGCCGGCTCCCGCTGACGGCCCGCCGGCACAGCGTGCCGGATGCGCGCCGGGCCCCGGCGGCCGGGCGCGCATCCGGCGGCCTCCGACGGCTCTGTCGTTCTGTACGCGTGCCGGCGGCGCCCCGCGGCCCGTGCCGCGGTCGGGCGCCCGGCGGCTCAGCCGTCGGCTACCGGGCGCCGCGCAGCCGGGCGCGCAGCTCCGCCCTGACGACCGGCCACGACTCGCCCAACGCCAGCCGGGCGTGCCGCAGCTCCTCGAAGTGCTCCTCCCCGGGCGGTGGATCCAGCGCCGCGGCCAGCGCCCATCCGGCCTGAGCCCGCCGCCACCGCGGGTCGTCCTCCGCCTCCTGTCCGACCGCCACCGACTGCGTGTGGGCGGCCAGGCGGTCGCGCAGGGCGTGACCCGCCCGCCGGGCGTCCTCGTCGACGCCGTGTCCGGCCGCCAGCGCCGCGATACCCCGGACCACGGCGGGCTCGCCGGTCAGCCCGTAGGTCCTGGCCAGCCTCTCCAGCAGCCAGCCGCGGGCCGCGCGCCGGGCGGGCTCGGGGGCCAGCCGCAGGTGTGCGTCGAGGTCCGGGTCGACCCAGGAAGTCGGCGGACGCGGGTCGGCCCGCAGCCTGGGCAGCACCACGGCCGGGTGCGGCCGGGTCGGCCACGCCTCGTCCAGCGGTACGCCGGTGCGGGACTCGATGACGGCGAGCATCGCCGCCTGCCAGTCGCCGGCTCCGGCCTGTCCGGCCGGGGCCTGGCCGCGCCCTGTGTGGTGGGGGCCGGCGTCCGCCCGGTGGTGGTCCGCCCGGTCCGGGCCGCGGGTCGCTCGGGCTGGGTCGTCCCGGCCGGGGTCGGGGCCGCGCCCGGCGTGGTCGGGGCCGGCATTGGCGTGGTGCGGGCCGGCGTCGCCATGGCGCGGGCCGGCGTTGAGGTGCTCCGGGCCGGTGTCGGCGTGGTGCGGGCCGGCGTTGGGATACTCAGGGCCGGCGGCGGGGTGCTCCGGGCCGGTGGCGGGGTGGCCGGCGCCCGTCGCGGCGAGGAGTACCCCCAGGTCGGCGTTCAGGGCGTCGGGGTCGCTGCCCTGGCGCTCGTCCGGGAGGTTGACCTGGAGCGACGTGAGGATGTCGCCGTAGACGGCGTAGGTGAGCCGGCTGACGCCGTCGGCGTTCCAGAAGGCGCTGTGTACCCGGGCGCCGTCGCTCAGCCAGCGCAGCACCTCCCGCCGACTGCCCTCGCCCGCGAACTCCAGCACCGTGACGACGCGCCCCACCTGGTCCACGAAGTACCGGCACTCGCGGTCGTGGTCGACGTCGATGTCGGGCGTTCGCGGGTGGCGCGGCCGCAGCTCACCCGGGTCGCCGCCGAGCCGTCGCACGACCTCCGCGCAGTCGACCGGCGCGGTGACCGGCTCGATGACGGTCCAGCACAGGGCCACCCTGAGCCACGGATGCCGGTCGAGCAGCCGTGCGTAGTGTTCTACCAGGTCGCCGCGCATGCGTGCAGAGTTCCCCCGGGGCCCGCGTGGAATGCGGGACCTCATCCGTACGGGCGTCCCCCGAACCGTGGATCGAACCGGTCGGCCTGTCGCGTGCACGGTGCGGTGCACGTCCGGTGCGCCCATAAGGTGGACAGATGAACCATGTTCCGTAACAGCTGATCGTAGTACTGACGGGGAGTACCCGACTCCGCGCGTCGGTCGGCCCAGCAGCCGCCGGTCAGCGGAGCAGCGGAAGCCGGTCCGCGTCCGCACCGAGCGCCTGGCGCTCCGCCGGGGTCAGCTCGCGCCGTCCGGTGCCGGCCCGCGCCCAGGTCTCATCGTCCCAGGGCACCGGCACCGGGCGGCCCAGCAGCCCGTCCAGCGTCCGCCGCACCAGTGCCAGCGCCACCGGTCCGGGACCGGGTCGGTCGAGGGCCGCGACCAGGTCCAGGTGGTGGACCGCGGCCTCCACGGCCAGGGTGGCGCACAGATCCTGGACCCGCAGCACGTGTCCCTGGGTCGCCACCCGCGCGTCCGGGTCGGTCCGCTGCGCGACGGTGAGCACCGCCCGGGCGGTGTCCGCGAAGGTATCCACCAGCGGCGCCAGGCGCCATGCGCTGGCCATGGTACGGGTGGCCCGCAGGTTGCCGGAGTCCGGATCCTCCCGGCCGGGCGCATCGCGCCAGTACGTCACCGCGTCCCGGTCGGGTTCGCCCGTCGCCGGGGTGGCCAGGGCGACCAGCCCGCGCTGCGCGTCGCACAGCAGGTGGAACACCAGATCGCGGACGGCCCACCCGGTGCAGCCCGACGGCTGCCAGGACGCCGGCTCGTCCAGCGTGCACGCAACCGCCACGACCTCCGCGTACGCGGCGCGCAGCGCGGCCAGCTCGTCGGTCATCGTTCAGGACTACCACACGCACCCGGGCGGTGAGCCGCGTCGGGGCCCATCACGATGCGTCGCCCAGCTCAGCCGTAGCGCACGGCTGTCACCCAGGTGCGGTAACAGCCACCCGCTACGGCTGAGCACGGCGGTCGGCGGATGCCCGCCCGCGGGCGGGCCCGACCGGTCAGCCCGGCGGCGGGTGCCCGCCCGCGGGCGGGCCCGACCGGTCAGCCCGGCAGTCGGAAGCTCCTGCTCACCTGCTCCAGGCGCTCCACCGCATTGGCCACGTCGTCGGCGAGGCCGAGGCTGGCCTGGACGCTCGTCTGGGTGCGCCCGGCCACGTCCGTGACGTGTCCGATGCTCTCCTGCACGGCCCGCGACGCCGCCGACTGCTCCTCGACCGCGGCCACGATGGCGCCCTGCAGCTCGGCCATGTCCCGGATGGACGTGCCGATCTGCTCGATCGCCTGGACGGTGCGGTCCACGTCGGACTGGATCGCCGCGATGCGCTCGGTGACGCTCACCGTCGCGGTCGTGGTCGACTCCGCGAGGCCCTTGACCTCGGTGGCGACGACCGCGAAGCCGCGCCCGGCGTCACCGGCCCGGGACGCCTCGATGGACGCGTTGAGCGCGAGCAGGTGGGTCTGGGCGGCGATCGTGGTGATCACGTCGACCACGTCCGCGATCGCGGCCGAGGACCCGGCGAGGGTTCGGAGCTGTCCGGCCATGGTGGCGGCCGCCTGCTCGGCGTCGACCGCGAGCGACGACCCGCGCGTGACCGACGAGGCGATCTCCGCGACGCTGGCGCTGAACTCGGTCGCTCCGAGGCTGGCCGCGGCCGACTGGGTGTGGGTCACCGCCGAGTTGTCCCGCAGCTCGTCGGCCTGCGACCGCAGCGCCTCGGCCGAGCCGGTGAGCGCCATGGACGTCTCCACCACGGACCGTACCGAGGCGGTGAGCCCGCGCTGCATCTCCGCCAGCGCGTTGCCGAGTTCGTCCTCGGGACTGGCCGGCTCGACCGGGGCGGCCAGGTCGCCGGAGGCGATCCGGCGGAGGTGGTCGGCGACGCGGCGCAGCGTCGCCACCATCTCGCCGAAGGCCGCCGCCAGCTCGCCCAGTTCGTCGCGCCCCGAGGGGGGCAGGGTCACGTCCAGGCGGCCGCGTGCGATGTCGAGCGCCGCGGTGCGCAGGAGGGGCATCCGGGCGGTCAGGCGGCGGGTGGTGAACCACACGGCACCCAGCAGGCCGAGCGCGATGACGAGCGCGAAGCCGATCAGGTTGTTCCGCAGCGTGCCGACCGGAGCGAGAACGTCGCTCATCGGGGTCACCGTCGCCAGCGTCCAGCCCGTCCCCTCGACCGGTGCCCAGGCCACCACCGCGTCGCCGGAGTCCCCGGCCAGCGGGTTCTTGCCGTCCAGGGTGCCGCTGCCGCCGTCCGCCAGCCGACGCATGAGGGTGGTGGCGGTGTCGCGCGCCGGGCCGGGCGCGGCCTGCTCCAGCGTCTTCGTCCCCACGACCGACGCGTCGGGAGCCGCGAGCAGCATGCCCGTCCGGGAGAGCAGGATCGCGTAGCCGTGCTCCGAGACCTTCGCGGCGCTCACCTTCTCGGAGAGCTGGTCGAGGGTGACGTCGACGCCGGCGACCCCGATCGTGCGCCCGTTGCGGACCATCGGCGCCGTCACCGAGGTCATCAGCGCCTTCAGGTTGTCGTCGTAGTACGGCTCGACGATGCTCTCCTCGCCGGTGCGCTTCGGCTCGGTGTACCAGGGGTAGGTGATGGCCTCGGCGTTCGCCTCGTCGTCGAGGTCCTGCCGCACGGGCTTACCGTTCTCGTCCTTGATCCAGAGGTACTGGTAGACGCCGGCGCGCGGGTAGCGCGGGTCGCCGGGGGCGTCGAAGCACAGGTACATGTCGTAGATCTCGGGCGTGGTGGCCAGCGTCCCGCGGATCATCTCGTGCAGCATCGGGCGGTTCGCCGTCGGTACGGCGCTGCCGGCAGCGACGATGGCGCGCTCGGCGGCGCGGGCGGCGGCGATCTGCGTCTCGACCTGCCGGGCGAGGCTCTCCGCGACGTCGCGGCCGTGCCGCCGCTGCGCGGCCTCCTCGCGTGCCGTGGCGCTGACGACGACGAAGAACGAGAGGGCGGCCAGGCCAACGACGACGATCGGGACGAGCACGGCGAGCAAACGGGACCGGAAACTCGACATGCGGACACTCCCAGGAGGCGGATGACGGCGGCTGTTCCGTCTGGGCCTCGTATCGGCCGGGCGGCTGGAGTTCTGAGCCTGTTCACCCTGCCGTGCCCGCCGGTGACACGCGGGCAGCCGCCGACCGGCCCCGGACGAGCGCGTGGGGCCACGAGGATGGATCGGCACAGGCACCTACTCGCACCTCACCGCCGATGCGCCGCCGTTTGCCGAACGGCCTCACGCAGCGGTTGCGGAGGCGCTGACCGCTCGACGGAAGATGAGCCCCGGGTCACCGGTTGGGACGCTGGACGCCCTTCTCAGGGCGGCCGGGTCGGGGGATGGATTGACCCCGGCCAAGATCTTCTTCCAGGTTCTCTCCAGACGGGTCGGGAGACGGTTCAAGGCCGGTACCCCCTGTGGGGGTACCGGCCCTGAGCTGGGCTTTCTCTGGTCGGGGACCGCCTTGAACCGACGACCTCCTGGCCTGCGGACGTCGGCGGGCGGGCATCAGCGGGTGTCGTCCAGAGCCGTTGGGTACGGCTCGGCCGGCGCCTGGCTGTGCCGGTTGGCTGGCGGTGCCGGTTGGCTGGCGTTGTCGCGGCGTTCGCCGCCCATATGTTGCCCGCCCCGCGCGCCCTGCCGACGGGCTGACCGGCTTCCTGCCCGGCCGATCGGCGGGAGGCCGCGCGGCCTCCCGGGACCGCCGGCTCACCGCGCGGGCAGTCGGCTCCCGAGTTGCATGGTCCGTCCGTGCGGGGAGGCCGGTACTGGCACGCTCACCTTGTGAGCGATGAGCACGCCCAGGAACAACCCGACTCCGACCAGCGGCGGGTTGAGCCGCCGACGCTGGAACTCGCGCGACGGCTGGTGCGCGAGTTAGCGGGCGCGGCCACCGTGGAGATTGACAGCATCGAGGGCGGGATATCGGTCACCGTCACGCCAACCAACCCCAGGGCGCGCGCCTTCGGCTGGGCGGACTTCTCCGACGAGCTCGTCATGCAGGTCGGCGACTACGGGGGCCGGTGGCAGCTCGAAGCAGCGGCCGGCGATGTCGCCCTGCTCGAAGACATCGCCCGCTCGGTGATCGCCGGCCGGGTTCGGGAAGTGCTGGCTCCGGGCCGCTCGGCCGTCTCGGTCCGGCTCGCCGATGGATCGGTGCAGACCGAGACCGGGTCCGAGGCGCCGGTCGGCTGCATCCCAATGCCCTTTTGGCGGTGCTGGTCCCGCAGCGTCCAGTACACGCCCTACAGGTGACCCACCCGGAGCGTGCGAGCCCGCTTCCACGATCTCCGGCACTCGTATGCGACCTGGTTGTGTGTCGGACGGCGTGCCGATCAACGACGTGGCGAAGGTGAGGGGCAACGACCAGGCATCGATGACACTGGACCGCTACACACACTCGACGGCTGACCGTGACCGTCGGGTGCTGGGGTCCTTCGCTGCCATTTTGCTGCTCGACCGCCTGAGTGAAGGCCCAAGACGGCCAAGGCCCCTCCGAGGAAGGGCCTTGAGCTGGTGTTTCTGCTGGTCGGGGTGGCCGGATTCGAACCGACGACCTCTTCTTACCGACCGTCACGGTCCCGGGCTCGTCGTTGGTTGTCATCCGTGGGCGTTGAGCTGCACAAACGCCGCCATGATGTGATCACCGCTTGTCGCTGATTGTCAGCGCTTGGCATGGGTTTTCGGGGGGTAAACGGGGGCATCATCCCCCGGTGCCCGGTGCCCGGTGCCCGGTGCCCGGTGCCCGGTGCCCGGTGCCCGGTGCCCGGTGCCCGGTGCCCGGTGCCCGGTGCCCGGTGCCCGGTGCCCGGTGCCCGGTGCCCGGT
>DATMJT010000520.1:0-5625 GCA_035553735.1 Pilimelia sp. | reverse complement strand
AGCCACGGCGGCCGGATCTACCAGTGCCGGCAGGCCCACACCTCGCTGCCCGGCTGGGAGCCGCCCCACGTGCCCGCCCTCTGGCTGCCCGTCTGAGCCCCGAATCCACCCCTGATTTGGAGCGGTGGGCGGATCGAGATCGGCCAGCACCCGGCCGATCGTGGTGGCGTCCGGTACGCGGTGCGAGCCGGTGATCGGGTCACGGACCAGGCCCGGCGGCCATGACCGTGGTCGGCACATCGGCGACCACTCGCCGATCGCTGCGACCGAGCGGGCGCTGGCCAATACTGCAGCGCCCGCTAGCATGCCGGCGGGGGTGGACCACGCCGCGCCGATCACGGAGATCGTGCACCGCCGGCCAACGCCCGCAGCAACGCCGGTGCCCGGGTGGGTCAAGCGACACGCCCGAGGGTACGTGCGGCCAGCTCGATGCGCGGTCTTCCAGCGGCGGCGGTTGAGTAGCTCGGTCTGCATCCGGCCCCAGAATGACTCGATCATGCCGTTGTCGTAGCAGTCACCGATCGAGCCCATCGATGGGGCGAGGCTGGCTTCCTGGACCCGGCGGGTGAAGGCCCAGGAGGTGACTTGCCTAGGTTCAACCGCCGTTGACACCGCGGTGGGGTCGGCCCCGTCCACGGGAGTGGTGTAGAAGACGATCACCGTGGAGGTCCGGGTTGATGTTACGCCGCGATCGACGCCGGTTGTGGTTCGCTCGGTGGCGGGGTGCCGCGTTCGCCGTCGATGGCGGACAGGCGTGCTTTGTTCAGTAGTTCCAGGCCCATGTAGCGGCGGGACTCGGTCCATTCGTCGGTCTGCTCGGCCAGTACGGCGCCGACCAGGCGGATGATCGCGGCCCGGTTGGGGAAGATCCCGACGACGTCGGTGCGGCGGCGGATCTCCTTGTTCAGGCGCTGCTGGGGGTTGTTGGACCAGATCTGTCGCCAGATCTCGCGTGGAAACGCGGTGAACGCCAGTAGGTCGGCGCGCGCGGCGTCGAGGTGCTCCGCGGCGGCGGGGAACCGGCCGTCGATGGCCTGCACGACCCGGTCGAACTGCTGCCGGACGGCGTCGGCGTCGGGTTGGTCGAAGACGGTGCGTACGAGGGTGGCCACCCACGGCTGCGCCGACTTCGGGACCTTGGTCAGCAGGTTGCGTAGGTAGTGGGTGCGGCACCGCTGCCACGCCGCGCCGGGCAGGGCGGCGCCGATGGCGCCGACCAGGCCGCGGTGGGCATCCGAGATGACCAGCCGGACCCCGGACAGGCCAGGGCGGTCAGGGACCGCAGGAAGGCAAGCCAGCCGGCGCCGTCTTCCTCGGCGGTGATGTCCAGGCCGAGGACTTCACGGCCGCCGTCGGCGTTGACCCCGACCGCGATCAGGGCGTGCACGTTGACGGTCCGCCCACCCTCACGCACCTTGATCGCCAGGGCGTCGAGCCACACGAACGTGTACTGAGCATTTGGGGTCAGGGTCAGGGTGGTGCCAGGCCGCTGGTGGCGAGGAATCCGTGGGCGAGGGCGGGCCGGTATTGCATCCGTTTGAGCCGGTTCTTGGCGACGCGGAGCAGGTCATCGATGCCGCCGGGGGCGAGGTTGGCCATGGCGCGTTTGAGGTTGGACCACATGTTCTCGACAGGGTTGAGTTCAGGCGCGTAACCCGGCAGCCGGTAGACGCGTAGCCAGGGCCGGGCGGCAATCAGCGCCCGCATCTTGGCGGACTTGTGTGCCGGCAGCCCGTCCCAGATCAGCACGATCGGGCCGCGCAGGTGCTGATGGGCGGCGTCTACTGACCTTTCGGAGTTAGGGTCTGCCTCAGGTCCACATCGCCGTTTCGGGTGATTGCCTATGGTCCACGTCGTGCGTTGTCCGGGCGTGCGATACGGGGACGGTGTTGGTGTCGGGCCGCAGCAGCGCGTCCGCCGTGAGCAGGTACGCCGGCAGGCGGCGCAAATGTTCGCCGCCGGCAAGAGCGCGCTGCAGGTGGCCGCCGAGTTGGAGATCTCGACGAAGTCGGCGTACGCGATGGTCTGCTCGTCACGTTCGGCGGCGCGGTGGATCGGCTGCTGCGGGGTGTACCCGGCACGGTGCAGCATCTGCCACACGGTGGCGATGCTGACGGTGAGGTGGAAGATCCGGCCGATCAGGGTCCGGATCCGCGCCAACGTCCAGCGCTGGTCCTCGTCCCAGCCGGCCGCGGCCGGGCCTTCCTCCAGCTTGGCGATCAGCTTGTCCACCTGGGCCCGGGACAACACCGGATCGGGCCCAGGCGCCCCTCGGGAGGTCAGGGCCTGTTCACCACCGGCCTGCCACACCCGCCACCACGCGTACGCCGACTTCGTCGAGATCTCCAACTCGGCGGCCACCCGCGACGCGCTCAGACCGGCGGCGAACATTTGCGCCGCCTGCCGGCGTACCTGCTCCCGACGGGCCCGTTGCCGCGGCCCAACACCACCGCCATCGCCGTACCGCACGCCCCGGACAATGCATCACGCCGACCATGCGCAATCACCCAAAACGGCGATGTGGACCTGAGGCGGACCCTGACCCCGAAAGGTCAGTATAGGCGGCAGCCACCGCCGCATCCTGGTTGGTCCACATAGCCTTCCATGATGGACGGTGACTGCTCCCGTGCCCGCCCCGGGCACCACCCTCCAAGATCAGGTCAACATCCCCGGTCGGAGTACTGGACGACTGAATGAATGAATCTTTGCCAGCATCAGTGCGGTGACCGGGCGTAGTTGGCGGGATGTCGGTAAACCCGGGACGCACCAGATGAGCCGCGGTACGCAGAAGAGAAACAGAACCTCGGTAGGAGGTGGTCCTCCTGTGGTCCTCCCACAGATCAAACTGCATGGAGACCCTGAGTCGACATCAAGCATCGTCGGGCAAGTGCATTACGCCCGTGCCGCCTCACTCGGCCGCTGAATCCTTCTAGATCATCTCAGTGAACGGGCCAAGTCGTCTGGCAGGACCAGGCCGTGTCGTATAGCGAATTGGGCCAGAGCCAACTTCCGCCAAGTCGGGCCCCGACGCGCCGCTCGCTCGGAGGGCCTGATGCTGAGTCGTTGGACTAGGTACTCGATCTGAGTATCAACTGCGGCCGAGCTGAGGTCGATGCCACGGCGTTTGAGCGAAATGGCGATGTCCGCAGACGTAGGAAGCAAGCTGTACTGGTCACCGCGCAGGCGCGGCTCGCACAATGCCAATAGAACAGCGAAATAGGCGGCTCTCCGGTCAATTTCCCAAGTTCCGCTAGCGCTTGTGTGAGCGGGGCATGGTGCAATGCAATCTGCGGCGTGGGCCGGTTCCGGGCCAAAGATGTTGACCAAAGGCGTGCCATAGTTGGTCACCCTCGCTAGCTCAAAGGAAACCGTCGTCGCGAGGCGTGACGCCGGAACGGTGATCAGGTGGCACGGATTCTCCATATCCTCGACCACCAGCATTGCGGTCCTACTGAGGTTGTCGATTCGCCAGTGGTCGTGATATGCAATAATCCGGCCTGCGGCATGCGGCTTCCGGCAAGTTGGAATGAGCAGATCATAAGGGCATCCGCCACATAGACAAGTGCTGAAGGTAGTGGACTGTCCCACCGCAAGATGGCGAACGGCGCCTGGCTTGCCGGAAGCCGTAAGGCCTTGGACGCTCACGCTCTGGTGCATGCTTCTCCTCTCCTCGTTGCGGCGGTCTCCTGCAGATCATCACATTGGGTGCCACTTCATACTGTGGCGTCGTGTACCCGACGCACTGAACTAGTTCGTGGATCTCCCGGGGGGAGGGCCCGATGAGTAGTCTTGGGCATCCCGGCAGGCCATGGCATTGTTGTCGGATGCCGCTCTGCTGTCCTGTCGGATATTCGATTGATATTCGATCCAGGGGACTGCTGCCACATCGTGCGTCATTGGTCTTCCGACCTGGCGGTTGATCAAGCGCGTTGGGGAGGGTCAGCAGGCTTTCGGCCACCGTTGCTGCGCACAGACACCCGTGTTGATCGGTCACGTTTGGGGCTGGCCAGGGGTGTCGCTAGCACATCATGGAGCTGTCGACAACCCCTGCCCCCCTCCAACTCAAGCGTTCACAGACAACACCTTCAATGACAGGATTGTGCCCTGAACGGTGCCCTCTTACTGATGGACGGAGGAGTGTTGCGGACATTCGCTCGCAATATGCAGATCGGCGCGCTTGCCCTCGTGGCGAACTTCCTTGTTGTCGCAGGGATACTGTTGCCGGCAAAACCGACAAATGCAGCGAGAGTGGCGGTTGTTCCGCTCGCTGTGTCCAGTGCCAACTTCGCGCGCCCGCTCGCCGAAG
The DNA here is from genome assembly GCA_035553735.1 of Pilimelia sp. Classification (GTDB taxonomy): domain Bacteria; phylum Actinomycetota; class Actinomycetes; order Mycobacteriales; family Micromonosporaceae; genus DATMJT01. The sequence continues at coordinate 1,319 of DATMJT010000520.1, read as the reverse complement.
TTCGAATATCGGAAATCGACTTATCCGAATTGGGAGCGCAGGAGCGGAGCGCTGTGGTTGTAAGGCTTACGATCATCGAGGAAGGCCCAACCCCTGACCACCTTCAGCGCGGTGCGCTTGTGGGTGCGGGGTGTGGTCAGGGTGTCCGGACGATATATTCAACGAATGCCGTAGGTACCAAGATGTGGCGGTATCGCATGGCGGTGCCGTGGTGCTGGAATTCGGCGCGGGTTGTGAGTAGCGTGAGTGCGCCGATTATCGAAGGCTACGTCTATGGGGCGGCGGGCGCCTTGGGCTGGGACTATGAGGGGGTCAAAAATCAGACCGGCTACTGGCCATTGGGCAAGGATCGTTATCAATATAATTCCTACTCGCAAGGCGGATTCAAGTACTGTCCAATTCGGATAAACTGTATCCAGCACATCTATCCCTACATGACCCAAGGTCTTACCGGTGATGGCTGGGCCTGGCTTCTCGGCTGGGGAAACGGCAGCTATATCGACCCATCATCGCCCCTGGATTAGCGGAGCGAGACCCGGTATCTTGGTCGGGCGAGCAAGCTTGGCGACAGCAGTCCCGGATCCGTGGCTCTTTCTTGATCGTTTCACCTGTGCAGGGAGCGATCAAGGTTTCACGACGATCCGGGGCTGTGCGCTACCCGGGAGGATCGATGACTGGCGTACGGAGATGGCTCTTTGAGGGCAGCGGGCACAGCTGGCGATTTTTCTGGATCGCCGTAGCCGGCAGTACGCTGGCGATAGCCGTGATCCCAGTGGCCGGCTATGCGGGTTTTCCCGTCGCCGCAGTGCTGGCGTGGATCCGTCGGGAAGCGGCGGCGGTGCGTTGGATATTGACCCTCGTCGCGATGATCCTGACGCTCCAGGTCGCGGCCGGTCTCGTCGTCGTCGATCACGGTGGCTCCGGCGGCGGGTGACCTGTCCGGGTAGCTGGTCTTGGCAGCCGGCCCGGTGTCGGGCCAGGATCGTGCAATGGCGACAGACGTCTCCGCGGGGCTCGCGGTCGGAGCGTTGGTCGTGGCGTTCGGGGCGGCCGTGTACGGCGTGCTCCGGCTGCGTCCCCGGCGGGCTGTGGCCACCGCGACGCAGCTGGCCACGTACGAGGTGCTGCACACCGCGGGCCTGGCCGCGGAGGCCATCCGCGCCGGACTGACCCCCGAGGGCGCCGCCCGGGCCCTGCGGCACCTGCGCGTCCTCACCGGCGCGACCGGGCTGGCGCTGGTGCACGCCGGTGCGGTGCTGGCCCACGACGGTGGCGGCGCCCACCACGGCGCCCAGCTGGTTGAGGCCGCCGGCCGGGCG
>DATMJT010000519.1:0-4100 GCA_035553735.1 Pilimelia sp. | reverse complement strand
CTGCGCCGCCCGCCCCTACACCGCCCAGGCCCGCGCCGACCTGCTGCGGCTCGACGCGCTGGCCGCCGGCACGCCGCTGGCCGGCGTGCGGCTGGCCAGCAGCGTCTCCGCGCTCGCCGCGGACCACCGGATCGCCGCGGTGGGCGCGGCCCGCACCCTGGACGCCTCGGTGGCGGGCGTGACGCTGCCCGCCGGCCCGCTCGGCGCCGTGGTCAGCCAGCAGGCGCCCCCGCAGCAGCCCCGGACCGCCACGGCCAGCGCGGCACGCCGCCACCTGGGCGCCGCCACGGTCGGGGTGGGCACCGTGCACAGCCGGGCCCTCTGGCGCGACGGCATGCGCTGCGGCGCCGCGACCGGTCGGGCCGCCACCGCCGGCGCGGAGCTGGCCGACCTGGCGATCCTGCCGGCGGGCGGCGGCGCCCTCATCTCGGCCCGCCAGGGCCTGTCCAGCGGTACGCAGACCGGCCTGACCGGCCACCGCGGCACCACCGCGGCCACCGCCCGCGCTGAGATCGGGGTGGCCAGCCTGAGCCTGTTCCCGGACGCCGCCGGGGCCGCCGCCCTGCGCATCGACGTGCTGCGCCCGCCCGCGCTGACCGTCACCCACGCCGACCGCCCGCAGGGCGCGACGGTGCACTACGAGGCGCCCGTCGTCGGCATCACCGGCTCGGGGATCGGTGACCGGCGGCTGACCGCGCCCAACGAGGTCATCGAGATCGCGGTGCCCACCGGTGCGGCCCCGCCGGACGTGGCGCGCCGAGCGGCCCGGGCCGCGGGGCTGCCGCTGCTGGACGGGGCGGCCCTGAGCCGGCTGCCGCAGCTGGCCGGCACCGGGCTGGTGCCGGCACTGCCCGGCACCCGGGCGGGCGCCGGCCCGGTCCCGACCGGCGGCGCGCCGGGCGGCGCCGCCACGGGTGCGGCGACCGACGCGGTCGGGCCCATCGCCGTCCTGCGGCTCGCCCTGGGTGAGCTCCGGCGGGAGGCGGGCCCGGGCGGCGGCGTGCGCGCGCACGTGACGGTGCTGCGGCTGAGCATCGCGCCCACCGGTGCGGGCGGGGCCGGCGCACCGGTGCAGCTCAGCATCGGCGTGCTGGAGGCCGGGGCGGCCGCGCGGGGCGGCTACCCGACCGGCACGCCCTCCCCGGCGCCGACCGCCAGCCCCGGGCCGTCGTCGGGCGGCCCGACCGCCGGCCCGGGCGCGTCGCCGTCGTCGGGCGGCGCCGGCTCGGCGACGGCCACGGCGGCGGCCACGAGCGCCGTACCGAGCCCGGCCGGGGCCTCCGACGAGGAGGGCGGCGGGTCACTGCCGGTCACCGGGGGCGCCCTGGGCCTGCTGCTCGCCGGCGGCGGGCTGCTCCTGGCCGGCGGGCGGCTGCTGACGCTGCTGAGCCGGCGCCGGACGCCGACGCCCTGAGTGACGGCGGCCCGGAAAGCGCCGCGGGCCCGGTAACACCGGTGGCGGGGCGACCCCTGGGTCGCCCCACCACCGCCTCGTCGGGTCCTCGCCGCCGCGCCGGGGTGCCCGCCGGTCTAGTCGTCCAGCCGGATACCGGCCCCGTGGAAGGCCGCCGGTGGGTCGGTGCCGGGTGCGGGTCCGGGCGGCACGGGCCGCTCTGCCAGCCGGGGCGTCCAGTCGATGAGCAGCAGCTCCCCCTGGTCGTACCGCTCGGCGAGGACGCGCACCCGGCCAGCGTCGCGTCCACGCCCGCCAGCGGCGGGCCGGCGACCGTCGCAAGACGGTCCAGCGCATCCCTGACCTCCGCCCCTGGGTGGGAGCCCCGGGGTTCCCGCGGCTGGTCCGCGCTCACGCGGCGAGCCGTTCGGGTGGTCGACGCCTCGCGGGCCGCCCGACGGCGACGGTCGGGCGCCCCGTGACCGCCAGCCCGGCAGCGGCCGGTCGCATTCAATGGCCCTTCTGCCCACGACGCATGTCGATCACGGCTCCCGGCGGGGCAGTCGCCGGGTCGCCGCCGCGTCGCTGTCCGCGTAGCCGGCGGCCACCGCGCGCAGCGCCGCGGCGGTGTCGCCCAGCGCCGCGGCCAGCAGCTCCGCCTCCCGCCCACGGGCGGCCAGGGCCCGACCCCACAGCTGCCGGAGGCGCATGGGCAGGCCGTGCCTGGGGTACGGCATCGACCCCGGCGGCGGCGCCATCGCCGCTGCCGCGGCGTCGAGCCGCGCCGCCCGCTCCCCCGGTACGCCCACTTAGGAGCCCGCCAGCGGCGGAAACTCGCCGAACGTCTCGACGTGCAGCTTCTCCCGGGCCCACCGGGCGGCGTCCGCCGCCGCGACCACCGCGGAACGCACGGCGTGCGACAGGTCGGCGTTGGTCCGCCCGGCGAGCGAGCCGCGGATGGTCACGTCGCGCACCTCTCCCGCCGCACTGACCACCACCTCGACGGTGCCGTCGGCGGATCGCACGGTCACCGCGACGTCCTGTACGGCCTTGTCGAACTCCGCGCGCCGGGCCTCGATCCGCCGGTGGCGGGCGATCGCTTCCGCCACCCAGCCCTCGTCGATCTCCCGCGACATCCGGCGAGCCCTCCCGGTCGCGCCGCAGCTCCTCGCGCGTGTCCCGCCGGTGGGCAACCCTTCGCCGCCGCACGCTGCGCGTGGGTGACCACCGCGTCGTCCACTGTGCGCCTCGACCTCGCACCGTACCGGTCCGGCGGGTCGGCGCGCGACCCCGCGCCGGACCGGCCCCGGCCCGCGCCGCCGCACCCGCACCGACCGACGCCGTCCGCACCCGTCCGGCCCGCCGCGCCCGCGGCCGGGTCAGCCGCGCCAGAGCGTGAGCATCATCGCCTCGACGGCGATCTGCGGCTTGACGTTCTCCTCGATGGCGCGGCGGCAGGCCAGCACCGCCTCCAGCCGGCGCAGGGTGCCGTCGGGCGTCCAGGCCCGGGCGGCCTGCCGCACCGCGTCGGCCACGTCGGCGTGCACCGCCGGCACCGACGCGCCGAACTGCGCGGTCAGCACGTCCCGGTAGAAGCCGGCCAGGTCCACCAGCGCCCGGTCGAGCGCATCCCGCTGGGCGCGGGTCGCCCGCGACTTCTGCCGCCGCTCCAGCTCCCTGAGCTGCCCCGCGGCCCCGCGGATGGCGCCCGCGGCGCCCCGGCCGGTGCCGCCGGCGCCGAGCGCGGTCTCCATCTCGCCGCGCTCCCGGGTGTCCAGCTCGGCGACGGCGGCGTCCGCCTCCTGCCGGGCCGCGTCGATGAGCGCGGCCGCCGCCTCGTAGCACGCGCCGACGCCGGTCAGCCGGCGCGGTACCGCCAACACCGCGGACCGGCGGCGCCGCGCCTCGTCATCGCGGGCCAGCCGGCGCGCCCGCCCCACGTGGCCCTGGGCGGCCGCCGCGGCCCAGGCGGCCAGGTCCTCCGGCACGCCGTCGCGCCGCACCAGCACGGACGCGACCGCATCGGCCGGCGGCTGCCGCAGCCGCACGACGCGGCAGCGCGACCGGATGGTGACGGAAACGTCGTCGGGGTGGGTGGACGGCGTGCACAGCAGGAAGACCGTCCGGGGCGGCGGCTCCTCGACGGCCTTCAGCAGGGCGTTGCCGGCGGCCTCGGTGAGCCGGTCGGCGTCCTCCACCAGGAGCACCTGCCACCGGCCGCCGGCCGGCGCGCTGGCCGCCCGCAGCACCAGCGCGCGCATCTCGCCGACGCCGATGGACAGCCCCTCGGGGACGACCAGCCGCACGTCGGCGTGGGTTCCGGCGAGGGTGGTGTGGCAGCCGGGGCACTGCCCGCAGCCGGTGCCCGTGGCGCACTGCAGCGCCGCGGCGAACGCCCGGGCGGCCACCGACCGGCCGGAGCCGGGCGGGCCGGTGAAGATCCAGGCGTGGGTCATCGCGCCGGCCGGCACGCCGTCGGCGCCCGCCGGCGCCAGCGGGTGGTCACCGCCCGCGCCGGCGGACCGCACCACCTGGTCCGCCGCGGCCGCGGCCCGCCGCAGCACCGCCACCGCTTCGGCCTGGCCGACCAGGGAGGCGAACACCTCGCCCACCTACGGGCTCCGTTCCAGCCGCAGCTCCTGGCCGGTCTCGGCGGCCGCGGCCAGCCCCGGGCCCCCCGGCACGAGGGCGGTCCGCGCCCGGGGGC
>DATMJT010000518.1:0-3042 GCA_035553735.1 Pilimelia sp. | reverse complement strand
GGCCAGACCCGCCGGGTCCAGGTCGGCCAGGTGCCCGGCCACCCGGCGGCGGAGCGCGTCACCCAGGCGTACGCCGCCCAGCACCACCTCGGTCAGCTCGGCCCGCGCGGCCGGGACGGCCAGGGTCTCGACCAGCAGCTGGCCCAGGTAGAGCACCTCCACGCCGTGGGCGCGCAGCGCCTCGGCGAAGGCGTCGTGCTCCTCCTGGGCCCGACCCACCCACGGGATGCCGTCGAAGAGCAGGGAGTCGTTGTTGCGGGGGGTCAGCCGGGCAAGCTCAGCCCCGGGCCGGTGCAGCAGGACGGTGGCCAGCCGACCCACCTCGCTGTCCACGTAGTGCGCCATCACGGCAGCGTAGTCCCCGGGCGAGCCGCCGCCGCCGGGACGACGCGGCGCCGGCGGCGCCGGGGTCGCGACGCGGTCCGCCGCCGCGGCCGTTGCAGGATCCTGCAACGGTGGTGCGGGCCCGCCTTCCGTGGTAGGGGGATGAATGGTTCGCTATCCGTGCCCGTCGGCGGCGACTCCGGCGGGCCGAACGGGGGAGGAACGGTGACCGTCATGTCCCAGACAGGTGCGGTGGTCCCGGCGCTGACCCGGTGGGGGGTGTCGGCCGACGCGGACCTGGTGTACCGGGCGCTGCTGCTGACCGGTCCCGCCAGCGAGCGGGACCTGACCCGCGATCTCGGGATCGCCCGCCAACGGGCCCGCGGCGCGGTCGACGAGCTGACCGCCATGCGGGCCGCCGTGTTCGCCCCGTGCGCGTCCCGCCGGGGCGAGCGGGTGTTCGCCGCCAGGCCGGTCGGCGAGGTGCTCGGCCGGCTGCGGCGCCCACGGCCGGTGCTGCCCCCCAGGCAGCGATGGGGAAAGCGGCTGGCCGCCGTGGAGGGGCTGGACCTGACCGTCCTCGAAGGTGTCGCCGTACGCCGGTGGCCGACGCGGGCCGCCGCCCGGTGGCGGGTGGCCCAGCTGGTCGCCGCCGAACAGTACGAACAGCTGACCATCAACAGCGAGGAGGTCATCAGCGCCGAGTCATGGGCGGCGGGCCTGCCGCTGGACCGCAGCCTGCGGGAGCGGGGGATCCGGGTACGGGTGCTCAGCCGCCCGCCCACCGACGGGGACCGCGCGGTGCCGGGCCTGCTGCCCCGGGACACCCACCGGCAGTTGCCGGACCTGCCGCTCAAGCTGTTGGTTTTCGACCGCCGGGTGGCGCTGCTGCCGGCCAATCCGCTCGATCTCGAAGAGGGGTACGTCGAGGTGGCCGAGCCCGGCGTCCTGCAGCGCCTCTGCGAGTACTTCCACCGATTGTGGTTGCGTGGACGCGACCCGTTCCGCCAGGGGGTGCCCCCGATCAACCTGACCGCCCGCGAACGCGCCCTGCTGACGCTGCTCTCGGCAGGGCACACCGACGCCTCGGCCGCCGAGCAGCTCAGGGTCAGCGTCCGCACCGTGGCCTACACCATGCGGGCGCTGATGGACCGGCTCGGTGTGGACAACCGGTTCCAGCTGGCCCTGCTCCTCGGGGCCGCGGGCACGCTGCCTCCGCCCGCCCAGACCACCGACCCCAGGATCTCGCCCGCCGAGGACGACTGAGGCGTTTCCCATGAACCAACCCCGCCGTCGGCGGCTCGCCGGGACCGCCGTCCTCGCGGCCGGCTCCGCGCTGCTGGTCGCCCTGTCCGCCGGCCCCACGTCCCGCCGAGGAGTCAGATGAGCCACCCGCCACACCGACAGCTCGCCGCGCTCGCGTCCGTCGCCGCCGCGGCGGTGCTGTCGATCGCCCTCGCCGCCGCGCCGACCTGGGCGACCACCGGGCCCCCACACCCGCACCCACGCCGACGACCGCACCGGCCGACGCGCCGGCGTCTCCGGCGCCCGCGCCCGGCCTCTCCGGACCCGCGGGGGTGGCGTCCTCGCCGCCGCACCTGTTCGTCGTCTCCACCGTGCCGGTCACCGGCGGCTACTGCGCCTCCTGCGTCTCCAAACCGGACGGACGCTGACCACCCGCGCGTGCGGTGACCGGACCGGGTGCGGTGGCCGGACGACGTGCGGTGGCCGGACGCGCCGCCGGGGTACCACCGCGGGCCCGTCCGCGTCACCCAGCGGGTACCCTGCACGGCGGGTACGGGCGATGCGGGCCTGCCCGTACCCGGCCGGTGCCAGGCCGGTGAGCAGCGGATTCGCGGACTGCGAGAAAAGAGACGGTCGTGAATGTCCTATTCATCCGTTCACTCTCACGTCATTCCGGCTCCCGGGCCTTGCCGCCACCGGGGTGTAGACACGTACGGTAATTGAACGACAACTCCACGCACCGCCTTTTGCCGGAGGCCGACGATGACGACGTTCCCCGCACGCCGTGCTCTCTCCCCCGTCAGCGACCGCCAGCCCCCGCAGGAGAACCACTGGGAGACACTGGAGGCGGCGTCGGCGTCGCCGTTCGAGTGGGCCCGGCGGCGCCGGGCCGAACGCGAGGCCCGCCGCGTCGAGGCCGCCGGCCACCGGGCCCTCCACCGCCTGGAGCACCTGGGTCCGGCCTGGCACGTCGTCGAGTCTCCGCGCCTGGACCTCGGGTACGGGGCCGCGGCGCCGCGGGACCGGGCCGGCTTCCTGGCCGTTGGCCCCGGTGGGGTGTTCGCCATCACCGTCGCCGACCACGGCCGTGCCCGGGTGCTCATCGCCGGCGACGTGGTGCAGATCAACGGCCGCCGCCCGCCCTACGTCGCCGAGGCCCGCCGCGAGGCCAAGCGCGCCAGCAAGGCGCTGTCGGCGGCAATCGGCCGGACCATCCCCGTGTTCCCGGTCCTGACCTTCGTCGGCACCGGCGCGATCAGCGCGCACGGACTGCCCCGCGACTGCCTGGTCGCCAACTATCGGGAACTCGACCGGCTGCTGGTGGCCGGGGGCGCGCGGATCAGCCCGAGCACCGCGGAGAAGCTGGCCGAGGTAGCCCGGGACCCGGCCACCTGGATGAACGGGCCGTACCGGTCGAACGGCTACGACTGGTACGCCGCGGGCGGCACCGCCACCGGCAAGCCGGCCCGATCC
>DATMJT010000517.1:0-2992 GCA_035553735.1 Pilimelia sp. | reverse complement strand
CCGCGCCGACGCGCGCGTGCTGGTCGTCGGCGCCGGTCGCGTCGGCGCGCCGCTCGCCGCGGCGCTGGGCGTCGCCGGCATCGGCACCGTCGACGTGCTCGACGACGGCGCCGCGGGGGCGACGGACGCCGGCGTCGGGGGTCTCGACCTCAGCGACGTCGGCCGCAGCCGTGGGGAGGCGGCGCGCGAGCGCCTGCGCGCTGCGGTGCCGTCGGCACCGGCCGGGCCCGTGCCCCGACCGGACCTCGTGGTGCTGGCGCCCTCGCGCCCCGAGCACCTCGAGGAGGCCCGGCGGCAGGTGGAACCGAGCGCGCCGCACCTGCTGGCGGAGGTACGGGAGACGGTCGGCGTGGTCGGGCCGCTGGTGCTGCCCGGCCGCAGCGCCTGCCTGCGCTGCCTCGACCTCACCCGTACCGACCTCGACCCGGACTGGCCCGCGCTCGCCGCCCAGCTGGCGGCGCCGAGCGGCGCCCGTGTCGCCTGTGACGGACCGCTCGCGCTGATGGTCGCCGCGCAGGCAGCGCTGCAGGTGCTGGCTCTCGTGGACGGCACCACCTACCCGGCCGCCGTCGGCGGGACGCTCGAGCTGGCCCTGCCCGACTGGCGCTGGCGCCGCCGCACGTGGCCGGTGCACCCCGACTGCGGCTGCGTCCTGCCGGCGACCGGCTGAGCCTGGGCTGCTCAGGCGGCGGCGTGCACCAGGCGCAGGTGGACGACGCGGTCCGGAGCGTCGAACTCCAGCGGCTCGTCGTCCTCGACGCGCGCCATCGCCAGCTTCGGGTCGCGCCGGTCGATGCGGCTCTGCACGAGCAGGAAGAGGACGACGACCGCGGCGATCCCCAGCGGCAGCTCGGGCGTCTCGGCGACCGCCTCGGCCGTTCCGGCGGCGACCCCCGGCAGTGCCGTCGCCAGGTCGACGGGCAGCCGGTCCGGCCGGGCGATCTGGCGGGTGGACAGCGGCAGGGACAGCGGCTGCGCGCCGTGGGGGCGCAGCGGCAGGGGGTCGGACGCGGCCAGCAGCGCACGCGCGGACGGGACGAACGCCGGCGTCGCCACCTCGCGCACCGGTGCCGGCCGCGCAGCGGGGCGGCTCGGCGGGCGCGGTGCCGCGACCGGACCGACCGCGGCCTGCACGACCGCAGCCGCCACCGGCACGACAGGTCCGAGGCGCTCCGGCTGCTGCCGCGGCTCGACCGGGCGGGCCGGCACCTCCCGCGGGCCGGCTGCCTGCCCGGCGCCGTCGTGCTGGCCGTGACCGCCTCCGTGTCCGTCCCCCTTGGTGGTCGCACCGCCGGCCGCGTGCTGTGGCACCGGGTCGTGCGCCGGGGCCGCCTCCACGGGCACCGGCGGGCCGGTGCGGATCGGGGCGTGACCTGCCGGGACCGGGCGCTCGGCGGGGAGCTCGGGAGCGGCGAGACCGGTCGGCGGCCCGACCACCGGCGCCGGCTTCGGGGCGGTGCTCCCGCCCTTGCCGGCGGTGGTGTCGGTGCGGCCGGGGCCGAGCGCTGTGCCGCCTGTCGTGGTGCCGCCGGTCGCGGACGTCGTGCCGCCCTTGCCGCCGTCCTTCGTGCTGTCCTTGCCCGCGTCCTTGCCCGCGTCCTTGCCCGTGGTGGTCCCGGTGTCGGTCGACGTGGTGGGAGCGGCGGTCGGGCCGGTGGTCGTCCCGGCGCCTGGCGCGGCGTTCTTGCCGCCCTTGCCCGGCGTCTTCGTGTCGGTACCGCCCTTGCCGTCGCCCTTGCCCGCGGCGGTGCCGGTGTCAGTGCCGGTGTCAGTGCCGGTGCCGGCGGTCGTGCCGGTGCCCGTCGTGGTGCCGGCGTCCGTGCCGGTGCCGGTGTCGGTGCCGGTCCCGGTACCCGTCCCGGTCCCTGCGTCGGTCGCGGTGCCCGTCGTGGTGTCCGTCCCCGAGCCCGTGCCGGTGTCCGTGCCGGGGACCGTCCCGCCGGTGCCACCGTCGTCGGCCGCGTCGGTCTTCTTCCCGTTGCCCTTGCCGGCCTCCGGCGCAGCCCCGTCGACCGGCGCCGGCGCGTCCTTCTTGCCCTTGCCGGCCTCCGGAGCGCCGTCCACCGGCGCGTCCTTCTTGCCCTTGCCGGTGTCCGGAGCGACAGCGTCCACCGGCGCGTCCTTCTTGCCCTTGCCGGTGTCCGGAGCGACGGCGCCCTTCTTCTCCTGCCCCGGGGGCGTGAAGAGGGCGTCGCCGGCCCGACCGGGAGGCGCGTCTGCCGCCGCCGCGACCCCCAGGGCCGGCCACAGGCCGGTCACCATCGTCACGCTCGCGGACGCGACGAGCGCGCTGACGGTGCCGGTGCGACGGGCGAGCTGGTGCGACACGGGGCCTCCTGGTGCGGGCGTGCACCGTGTACATCGACCGGACGTGCCGGATCGCTACCGGCCGACCAGGTCAACAATGACCAGGTCGGTTGCTCCGTTCGGCCCACGACTGCAGCGCGTCGGGCTCGTTGCCGGCCTGCCGCGCGGGCGCCGACCCCCGCGTACCGCCACACTGACCAGGTGAGCGACATCCCGCGGCGCGCGGTCACCCGGTCGGCCAAGCTGGCCGGCCTGCCGCTGGGGGTCGCCGGCCGCGCGACGATCGGGCTCGGCAAGCGCCTGGGCGGCCGTCCGGCCGAGCTGGTCGCCGCCGAGCTGCAGGCGCGCACTGCCGAGCAGCTGTTCCAGGTCCTCGGCCAGCTCAAGGGCGGGGCCATGAAGATGGGCCAGGCGCTGAGCGTGTTCGAGGCCGCGCTGCCCGAGGACGTCGCGGCGCCGTACCGCGCCGCGCTCACCAAGCTGCAGGAGGCGGCCCCACCGCTGCCGGCGACCACCGTGCACGCCGTGCTGGCCAAGGAGCTGGGGCCCGACTGGCGCGAGCGGTTCACGCACTTCGACGACACGCCGGCCGCCGCCGCGAGCATCGGCCAGGTCCACAGGGCGGTCTGGGCCGACGGTCGCGAGGTGGCGGTCAAGATCCAGTACCCAGGTGCCGGACCGGCCC
>DATMJT010000516.1:0-2561 GCA_035553735.1 Pilimelia sp. | reverse complement strand
CTGCTCCGGCTGCACTTCTACGCCGGCATCCTGGTCGCGCCGTTCCTGGCGGTGGCCGCGCTGACCGGCCTGGCGTTCGTGTTCACCCCGCAGCTCGACGACGTGCTCTACGGCGAGCAACTGCACGTGGCCCGGGTGGGGCAGGCCGCCCGGCCGCTGGCGGAGCAGGTGGCCGCGGCCCGGGCCGCCCACCCGCGCGGCACGCTGGCGTCCGTGGTGCCGCCGGTGGCGGCCACCGACACCACGAAGGTGGTGTTCTCGCTGCCCGAGCTGGGGGAGAAGCAGCACACGGTCTACGTCGACCCGTACACCAACGAGGTGCGCGGCACGCTGGTCACCTGGTTCGGGGAGACGCCCGCGACGACGCTGCTGGACGACCTGCACCGCAACCTGCTGCTGGGGGAGTGGGGCCGGCACTACTCGGAGCTGGCGGCGAGCTGGTTGTGGGTGCTGGTGCTGGGCGGGCTGGTGTTGTGGGTGTCGCGGCAGTGGCGGGACCGGTCCGGGCGCCTGCGCCGCCTGGTGCTGCCGGACCTGGCCGCGCGCCGGGGCGTACGGCGCACCCGCGGCTGGCACGCCGCGGTGGGCGTGTGGCTGGCGGTCGGGCTGCTGGTGCTGTCGGCCACCGGGCTGACCTGGTCGCGGTTTGCCGGGGCCAACTTCGACCTGCTGCAGCAGGAGTTCGACGCGCACCGCCCGCCGCTGGCCACCGCGCTGCCCGGTGCCGATGCCGGCGACGGCGCCGACGGCGGCCACCACCACGGCGGTGGGCCCGACGGCGCGGGCGCGGTGGACGTCACCCACATCGACCGCGTGCTGCTGGTCGCCCGGCAGGCCGGGCTGACCGGGCCCGTCCAGGTCACCCCGCCGGCCGAGCCCGGCAGGGCGTGGGTGGTCGCGCAGGACGACGGCACCTGGCCCGTCGGGTTCGACCGGGCCGCCATCGACCCGGTTGCCGGGGCCGTGGTGGCGCGCAGCGACTTCGCCGACTGGCCGCTGCTGGCCCAGCTGTCCAAGCTGGGCGTGCGGTTCCACATGGGCTACCTGTTCGGGTTCGTCAACCAGCTGCTGCTGGCCGCGCTGGCGGTGGGGCTGCTGTGCGTCATCGTCTGGGGCTACCGGATGTGGTGGCAGCGCCGACCGACCCGCGCCGACCGCCGGGCCCCGCTGGGCGCCCCACCGGCCCGCGGGGCGTGGCGGCAGGCCCACCCCGCCGCCGTGCTGGCGGTCCTGGTCGCCGCGGTCGCGGTGGGCTGGGCGATGCCACTGCTCGGCGGGAGCCTGGCCGCGTTCCTGCTGCTGGACGCGGCCGTGGGGCTTCGGGGGCGCGCCCGCGGCCGCCGGGCGGCTCCCGGGTCGCCCGCTCCGACGGACCGCTGACCCACCGCGCTACCGGGAGCGCCGACGGCCCGGCCCCCGGGCGGGGTCGGCCCGGCCGGGCCACGCGGTCACGCGGGGCCCGGCCGGCGCCTCCGTGCCCCCGGCCGCCGACACCACGTCGGCGGCCGGCACGCGGCGGCACGGCCGTGGGTCAGGTGGTGCAGGCGTGGCCGTTGAGCGCGAAGGCGGTCGGCGGCGGGTTGCCGCCGGACCAGGAGCCGATGAAGCCGAACGTCACGGTGGCACCGGGCGCGAGCTGGGCGTTCCACCGGGCGTTGCGCACGCCGCTGGGGGACTGCTCAGGCAGTCGAACGGCGTCCCAGACGGTGCCGATCTGCTGGCCGGCGACGAAGTTCCAGGTCAGCGTCCAGCCGTCCACCAGGGCGGGGGTGTTGTTGCGGAGCGTGACCGAGGCGCTGAAGCCGCCCGCCCACTGGTCCACCACCCGGTAACGCACCTCACACGCGGGCGCGGGGCCGGGGATGGTGACGGTGACCGAGGGCGAGAAGCCGGAGATGTTGCCGGCGGCGTCCACTGCTCGGACCGCCAGGGTGTGGGTGCCGGGGCTCAACCCCGTGAGCCGCTGCGTGATCGTGGGGCCGTGCACGGGGTGCCACGGCAGGCGGGCGTACAGCTCGGTCCCGCCGGCGGTGACGCGGTGGATCTCGTAGCTGCCCAGCAGGACGTTGTCCGTGGGCCGCGGGAAGGACAGGGTGACCCCGTCGGCGGTGACGTCGCTGGCGGTCAGGGACGCCGGCGCGGTGGGGGGCTCGTCGTCGCCCGGCGGCATGGTGATCGTGAGGGTGCCGGTCCCGCTGGTGGAGTTGCCCGCCCGGTCCACCGCCGCCACCGCGAACCGGTACGTGTACGAGGGGGACAGGCCCCACACCCAGACGCTGTTGGTGTCGGTGCTGATCGACCGTCCGACGTCGACATGGACGTAGCCGAGGTGGTACCGCACCGGGCCCTCGTTGTCCGTCGACGGGCCCACGTCAGTTGTACCCCGCCGTCGTGGATCTGGAGCGCCCGGATCGGGCCGGGGGCGGTGGGCGGCTCGGTGTCGGCGGAGAGCGGCAGGGTGCGGAAGGTGACCGGCTCCGAGGGCGGGCTGGCGCGGCGGGTACGGGAGTCGAGCGGGTGGCTGACGACGGCGATCGTGTACTCGGTGTCCGGCTGTAGGT
>DATMJT010000515.1:0-3416 GCA_035553735.1 Pilimelia sp. | reverse complement strand
ACATCATCTCGATGACGCTCGGCGTGGACGACGTGCTGGCCGCGGCCGTGCTGGCCCGGGAGGCCGGGCTGGTGGACGTGCACGGCGGCCGGGCCCGGGTCGGCTTCGTGCCGCTGCTGGAGACCCCGGCCGAGCTGGAGGCCGGCGGCGCGCTGCTGGACGAGCTGCTGTCCCTGCCGGCGTACCGGGCGATCGTCACGGCCCGCGGCGACGTGCAGGAGGTGATGCTGGGCTACTCGGACTCCAACAAGGAGGCCGGCATCACCACCTCGCAGTGGCGCATCCACCGCGCCCAGCGGGCGCTGCGCGACGTGGCCGCCAAGCACGGCGTGCGGCTGCGGCTCTTCCACGGCCGCGGCGGCACGGTGGGCCGGGGCGGCGGCCCCACCCACGAGGCGATCCTGGCCCAGCCGTACGGCACCCTGGACGGCGCCATCAAGGTCACCGAGCAGGGCGAGGTGATCTCCGACAAGTACACCCTGCCCGCCCTGGCCCGGGAGAACCTGGAGCTCACCGTGGCGGCGGTGCTCCAGGCCACGCTGCTGCACACCACGCCCCGGCAGCCGATGGAGATGCTGCGCCGCTGGGACGAGGTGATGGACACCGTCTCCGACGCCGCGTTCGCCGCCTACCGGGAGCTGGTGGAGCACCCGCAGCTGCCGGCCTACTTCTGGGCCACGACGCCGACCGAACTGCTCGGCGCGCTGAACATCGGGTCGCGGCCGGCGAAGCGGCCCAACGCCGACGCCGGGCTGAGCGGGCTGCGGGCCATCCCGTGGGTGTTCGGCTGGACCCAGTCCCGGCAGATCGTGCCCGGCTGGTACGGCGTCGGCGCCGGCCTGGCCGCCGCCCGCGCGGCCGGGCTGGGCGACGCACTGGCCGAGATGTACGGCCACTGGCACTTCTTCCGGACGTTCCTGTCCAACGTGGAGATGATGCTGGCCAAGACCGACCTGACGATCGCCCGCCGGTACGTCGACACGCTCGCGCCCGAGCCGTTGCGGCCGATCCTGGCCACGATCGAGGCCGAGCACGAGCGCACGGTCCGGGAGCTGCTGGCGGTCACCGGCGAGCCGGTGCTGCTGTCCGGCAACCCGGTGCTGCGCCGCACGCTGCAGGTGCGGGACCGCTACCTGGAGCCGCTGCACCACCTCCAGGTGGCGCTGCTGCGCCGCTACCGCGAGTCCGGCGCCTCCCCGCACGCCCCCGGCGCCGGGCGTCCGGGCGGCGCGGCGCGCCGCAGCGGACCGGTCGCCGCCGACCCGGCGCTGGAGCGGGCGCTGCTCACCACGGTCAACGGCATCGCCGCCGGCATGCGCAACACCGGCTGACCTGCGGGCCGCCGCCGGCACGCACAACACCGGCTGACCCGCGGGCCGCCGCCGGCACGCGCAACACCGGCTGACCCGCGGGCCGCCGCCGGCACCCCGACGAGCGCCGACCGGGGTAGCGCGGGAGCGGCGGCGGGGGCATCATGGGCCGATGATCGGACGCCTGCTTCGCAAGCCGCTGACCTGGGTGCTCGTCGCGGTGCTCGCCGCCGGGGCCACGTTCGGGCTGTACTGGTTCCAGCCGTGGAAGCTGTTCACCGACAAGGAGGTGCAGGAGGCGCTGCCCACGGTGGTGGAGTCGAGCGGCTCGGCCAGCGCGAGCCCGGCCGCACCGACGTCACCGTCCGGGTCGCCGTCGGCCAGCCCGGCCGGCAACCGGCTGCTGGCCACCGGCTCGTTCATCACCCACGAGCACGACACCAGCGGCGCGGCCCGGCTGGTGCGGCTCGCCGACGGCCGGCACCAGCTCCTGCTGGTGGGGCTGCGCACCTCCGACGGGCCGGATCTGCGGGTGTGGCTGAGCGACCAGCCGGTGCGCTCCGGCGAGGCCGGCTGGCGGGTCTTCGACGACGGTCGGTGGGTGGAGCTGGGCCGCCTCAAGGGCAACCGGGGCAACCAGGTGTACGAGATCCCGGCCGGGACCGACCTGGAGACGCTGCGCAGCGTGTCGATCTGGTGCAAGCGCTTCGCCGTCTCGTTCGGCGCCGCCGCGCTGCGCCCCGCCTGAGAGCCGGGGCACACCGTGCCGCCGACTCGGGCGAGACGACGCCGCTGAGGCAACCGGTGGTCATGGCTGGTCGTCCGAATGCCGCCGCCGCTGAGGTGCGTCCGTCCGTTCCGGGTGCCTCCACTCGCCGCACTCCGGGCATCAGCCGCCCTTGACCCGGAACGACCACAGCCCGGCCAGGAAGCCGACGACGGCACCGTGTCGGGGCTGAGCCCGGCCCCGCCCGCCGCCTGGTGGATGGCGTACCCGGTCGGCGCTGACGGCGGCGGTCGCGGCGCCGGCCGCCATCGCCTCACTCCCGCTCCCGCGAAGCCCGCCGGGTCAGCGGCGGCGGGTCTGTCGGATCACCGCCGGACGGACTCCGGCGTCGGCACCTCGACCCGGAACACCGGGTGTGCGCCGAGTTCCCGGTACGCCGCCAGCGACTCCGCAGTGGAGTCCACCCGGGAGTCCCAGCCCTTCTGGTTGTGCGGGGTGTCGAAGTGCACCAGCGCCTTGATCCGGGGGAACCAGCTGATCTGCTCGCCCACCGAGCGGTAGAACCGCGCCTTGTGCTCCGGGTTGCGGTCCGAGTGCCACACTCCCCACTCCGCCACCATGATCGGCTTGTCGGGGAAGCGGCGGGTTGCCCAGTTGTAGAAGCCGGGCCAGTGCGGCCGCCCGGCCGAGCGGCGGTTCATCAGCTCGGCGAAGTCGCCGTGGCCGTAGCCGGGCTCGCTGTAGGCGTAGGTGTCGAAGCCGACCCAGTCGACCACGTCGTCGCCGGGGTACATCTTGGGAAACCACGGCCGGCTGGTCAGCGGCACGTACGCCAGGTGCACCACCACGGTGACCAGGTTCGTCACCCCCTTGGCCCGCAGCCGCTGCACCACGTGCCGGAACATGGCCGCGTAGTCGGCGGCGGTGTAGCCGGAGCCCGGCTTCTCCCGCACGTCGTCCTCGGGCTCGTGGTGCACCGTGAAGAAGAACGGCTCCGGGAAGGACTTCTTCAGGTGCCTGGCCAGCCGGTCCAGGTAGGCGTCAATCTCGCGGTCCCCCTTGGCGATCTGCGCCCAGCTGGCGGTCGCCGGCTTCCAGTTGAGGAAGAGCAGTCGGGGACTGCCCGGCTCCCGGGCCAGCGCGATCTCCTGGGCGGTCGGGAAGACCCGGCCGGTGCCCCGGTGGTAGGCGTGCACCACGGACTGCGTACGCCCGGTCTTGCGCTCGAACTCGCGCACCGCCACCGGCCCCCGCTTCTCGGTGTGGGCCCCGGCGGCGACGCCCCACAGCACGCCGCAGGTCGGCACCAGCTTGCGGCCCAGGGTGCAGCTCTGCCCGGGGCGCGGCGGGCCCGCCGCGCCCCGGGCAGAGCTGCACCC
>DATMJT010000514.1:0-5076 GCA_035553735.1 Pilimelia sp. | reverse complement strand
TCGCCCCGGTGCTGGAGGCCGCCCGGGCGGCCTCCAGCACCGGGGCGAGGAAGACGTCCGGGCCCGGCTCGCCGGCGAACCGTGCGACCGCCGCCACCGCCGCCTGTCCGGCCGGCGACGGGGCCAGCGGTGCCCGCAGCTGCAGCCCGCGGGCCGCGGCCAGCAGCTCCACCGCCAGCAGGCTGGTCAGGTTGTCCAGCACGGTGCGCAGCTTGCGGGTCGCGGCCCAGCCCATCGAGACGTGGTCCTCCTGCATCCCGGAGGTCGGCAGCGAGTCCACCGATGCCGGGTAGGCCAGCCGGCGGTTCTCCGCCACCACCCCGGCCGCCGTGTACTGGGCGATCATGAGCCCGGAGTTGACCCCCGGGTCCGGGGTCAGGAACGCCGGCAGCTCCCGGGAGCGGCACACGTCCAGCAGCCGGTCGACCCGGCGCTCGGCGATGGCGCCCACCTCGGCCGCGGCGATCGCCAGGAAGTCCGCGGCGAAGCCCAGTGGCGCGCCGTGGAAGTTGCCGGTGGACTCGACCCGGCCGTCGGGCAGCACCACCGGGTTGTCCACCACCGCGGCCAGTTCCCGGTCCGCCACCGTCGCCGCGAACGCCAGCGTGTCCCGGGCGGCCCCGGTCACCTGGGGCGCGCACCGCATCGAGTACGCGTCCTGCACCGCGTGCCGCAGGTCGTCGCGGTGCGAGTCCATGACCTGCGAGCCCTGCAGCAGCCGGTGGATGTTGGCCGCCGAGCGGGCCTGGCCGGGGTGCGGCCGGATGGCGTGCAGCTCGGCCTGGAAGGGCCGGTCGGAGCCCAGCATCGCCTCGATGGCCAGGGCCGCCGTCAGGTCGGCCATGGTGAACAGGTGCCCGGCGTCGCGGATCGCCAGCAGCAGCATGCCGAGCATCCCGTCCGTGCCGTTGATCAGGGCCAGGCCCTCCTTGGCGGTCAGCTCCACCGGCCGCAGTCCCGCCCGGGCCAGCGCGTCCGCGCCGGCCACCCGGTGGCCGTCCTTGCCGAGCACCCAGCCCTCGCCGAGCAGCACCAGCGCGCAGTGCGCCAGCGGCGCCAGGTCCCCGGAGGCGCCCAGCGAGCCGTGCTCGGGCACCCACGGCGTGATGTCGGCGTTCAGCAGGTCGACCAGGCCCTGGGCGACGAGCGGGCGCACCCCGGAGCGGCCCAGGGCCAGCGACCGCACCCGCAGCAGCATCATCGCCCGCACCACCTCGCGCGGCATCGGCGCGCCGATGCCGGCCGCGTGCGAGCGGATCAGCGCGTGCTGGAGCTCCGCCCGCCGCTGCGGCGCGATGAACGTGTTGGCCAGGGCGCCGAACCCGGTCGACACCCCGTAGACCGGGCGGCCGTCCCGCTCGATCCCCTCGACGATCTCCCGGCTGGCCGTCATGGCGGCCACGGCCTCCGGGGCCAGCGTCACCCGGGCGGTGCCCCGGGCCACCGCCGCCACGTCCGTGGGGGTGACTCCGGTGGACTGGACAACCACGGTGTTCATACGAGTTCTCCGTTGCGCAGGACCTGGTGGACGAGGGGCACCCCGGGCCGGTAGGCCAGGTGCAGGTGGGACGGCGCGTCCAGCAGCAGCAGGTCCGCGCGGGCGCCGACCGCGAGCCGGCCGACGTCCGCGCGGCGCAGCGCCCGCGCGCCGCCCGCCGTGGCCGCCCAGACCGCCTCGGCGGGGGTCATCCGCATCTCCCGGACGGCCAGGGCGATGCAGAACGGCATGGACGAGGTGTACGACGAGCCGGGGTTGCAGTCGGTGGCCAGCGCCACGGTCACCCCGGCGTCGAGCAGCCGCCGCGCGTCCGGGTACGGCGCCCGGGTGGAGAACTCGGCGCCGGGCAGCAGGGTCGCCACGGTCGCGCCCCCGGGACCGGTCGCCGAGTCCGACAGCGCCGCCACGTCGGCGTCCGACAGGTGGGTGCAGTGGTCGGCCGACGCGGCGCCCAGCTCGACCGCGAGCCGCGCCCCGGGCCCGGGCCCGAGCTGGTTGGCGTGCACCCGCAGGCCCAGCCCGGCCGCCGCCCCGGCGGTGAGCACCGTGCGGGCCTGGTCGGCATCGAAGGCGCCGCGCTCGCAGAACACGTCCACCCAGCGGGCGTACGGGGCGGCCGCCTCGCACATCGGCCCGGCCACCAGGGCCACGTAGTCGTCCGGCCGCTCGGCGTACTCGGCCGGCACGACGTGCGCCCCCAGGAGCGTGGTCTCGGGGGTGAACTCGGCGGCGACGCGCAGCGCGCGCACCTCGTCGGCGACGCTGAGGCCGTACCCGCTCTTGATCTCGATGGTCGTCGTGCCCTGCCGCAGCGCCTCCCGGCACAGCCGGGCCGCGGTGGCACGCAGCTCGTCGTCGGAGGCCGCCCGGGTGGCCGCCACGGTGGTCCGGATCCCGCCACCGGTGTAGGGCTCGCCGGCCATCCGGGCCGCGAACTCCGCCGCGCGGTCCCCGGCGAAGACCAGGTGGGCGTGCGAGTCCACGAAGCCGGGCAGCACCGCGCGGCCGGCGGCGTCCAGCCGCGCGTCGGCGGCCGGCGCGTCCCCGCGCGGGCCGACCCAGGCGACCCGGCCGTCGGCCACCACCAGCGCGGCGTCGGGGAGCAGCCCGAGCACGCCGCCGCCCGCCGACGGGTCGTTGGTGACCAGCTCGCCGATGTTGTCCACCAGCAGCGCCCCGCCTCCGGCCGCCCCGGGCCCCGGCCGCGTGTTCTCGGGCCCGGGCCGCGTGTCCCCGGCTCGCGGGCGCCCGCCGCCCGCCGCGCCGGTGGCCGGAGCGCCGGGTCCGGCCGGCGGCCTGGCGCTCACCGGTCGGCTCCGTCGGTCACCGCGCCGACCGCGGCGGCCAGCGCCGCGGGCACGTCGACCCGCACGTGCCGGCCGTCGCGCACCACCGCTCGCCCGTCGGCCACCACGACCGCCACGTCGGCGGCCGTCGCCGCGAACACCACCCCGGCCGGGTCCACCCCGGCGGTGCGGGGGGTGTCCAGACGCACGGCGACCAGGTCGGCGCGGGCGCCCACCGCGATCGTCCCGGCATCCGGCCAGCCGCAGGCCGCGTGCCCGGCGGAGCCGGCCGCGCGCAGTAGCTCGCCGGCGGCGAAGTGCCCGCGTCGCTGGGTGGCCAGCCGCTCGTGCAGCTCGACGCCGCGCGCCTCCTCGAACAGGTCGACCACGGCGTGGCTGTCCGAGCCGAGGCTGAGCCGGCAGCCCGCCGCCGCCAGGGCGCCGGCCGGGCCGATCCCGTCGGCGAGGTCGCGCTCGGTGGTCGGGCACAGGCACACCCCGGTGCCGGCGCCGCCGAGCAGCGCCACGTCACCGCCGTCCAGGTGGGTCGCGTGCACGGCGGTGGTGCCGGGGCCCAGCACGCCGTGGTCGGCCAGCAGCTCGGTGGGGGAGCGGCCGTAGCGGGCGCGGCACGCCTCGTTCTCGGCCCGCTGCTCCGACAGGTGCAGGTGCAGCGGGCCGCCGGCCGCGCCCGCGACCGCCTCGCCGAGCGCGTCCGCCGGCACCGCGCGCACCGAGTGGATGGCGGTGCCGACCCGCAGGTGCGGCCGCTCCCGCAGGCCGGCGTGCCGGGCCCGCCAGCGGTCCACGGTGCCGTCGCAGAACCGGCGCTGCACGCCCTGCGGCGGGTCGCCGTCCACGGTGGCGCTCAGGTAGAGGGTGTCCAGCAGGGTGAGCCGGACGCCGGCGCGCGCCGCCGCCTCGACCAGCGCCTCGCCCATGGCGTTGGGTTCGCCGTACGGGGTGCCGTCGGGCCCGTGGTGCAGGTAGTGGAACTCGCCGACCGTGGTGACCCCGGCCAGCGCCATCTCGGCGTAGACGGCCGTGGCCAGGGCCAGGTAGCGCTCCGGGTCCAGCCGGGCCGCGACCGCGTACATCCGCTCGCGCCAGGTCCAGAAGGTCCCCCGGTCGGCGTGCGTGCGGCCGCGCAGCGCGCGGTGGAAGGCGTGCGAGTGGGCGTTGGCCAGGCCGGGCAGCACGATGCCCGGCAGCCGCTCGGCGTCCGGCGGGGCCGCGTGGCCGGGGCGCACGGCCGTGAACCGCCCGTCTGCGACCTCCAGCAGCACGTCGCGGGCCGGGGCGCCGTCGAGCCAGGCCAGCGCGGCGTGGTACCGCGTCACGCCGGCGCCCGGGGGCGCCGGTGCGGCCCCGGGCCCCGGTCGTGCCGCGCGCACCGGCTCGGCTCCGGTCACCGGGTCAGCTCCGCGAGCACGGTGGCCAGCGCCGCCACGCCGGCCGCGCAGTCGTCGTCGGTCGCGCACTCGGCCGGCGCGTGCGACACGCCGGTCGGGTTGCGGACGAACAGCATCGCCGTGGGCAGGTGACCGGCCAGCACCCCGGCGTCGTGGCCGGCGCCGGTGGGCAGCACCGGCGCGCCGCCCAGCAGCTCCGCCAACCGGCGGGCGAGGGCCGCGTCGAAGTCCACCACCGGGCTGGTCGACTCGGCCGTGACCCGGACCCGGACCCCGTCGCGGCCCGCGCGCTCCTCGGCGCGCACCGTCACCGCCTTGACCAGCCGGTCCAGCGTCTCGGCGTCCGCCGCCCGGGCGTCCAGCCAGCCGCGCACCCGGGCCGGGATCGCGTTGGTGGCGTTGGGCTCGGCGGCCACCCGGCCCACCGTGGCGTGCGCCCCGTGCAGCCGGGCCTCCTTGTTGGCCGCGAGCACCGTGTACGCGAACGTCAGCATCGGGTCGCGCCGGTCGTCCATCCGCGTGGTGCCGGCGTGGTTGCCCTCGCCGTGGAAGTCGAACCGCCACCGCCCGTGCGGCCAGATGGCGCTGGCCACCCCGACCGGCGCGGGCCCGGCGGCCAGGGCCCGGCCCTGCTCGACGTGCAGCTCCACGAAACAGCCGAGCCGGGCCAACAGGTCCGGCCGCGCCCCGGCCGGCGGGGCGCCGGCGGCGTCGGCCAGGCGCATCCCGGCCGCGTCGGTCAGCTCCGCCGCCCGCGCCGGGTCCAGCGCCCCGGTGAGCAGCCGGGAGCCCAGGCACGGCACGCCGAACCGCGCGCCCTCCTCCTCGGCGAAGGCGGCGATGCCCAGCGGCCGGGCCGGGGTCACGCCCCGCTCGCGCA
>DATMJT010000513.1:0-7120 GCA_035553735.1 Pilimelia sp. | reverse complement strand
AGCCGGTGCGCGGGCCCGGGTCGGCCAGCGCGCTGACGATCACCAGTTGGTCCGGGTTCGCCACCACGACCCGCTCCACCCGCCCCTCCGGGGTGGACTCGTCGTCGTCGGCGGTGCGCCGCAGCACCGAGCGGCGCTCCGCGACGCGCACGATCCGGGCCAGCGCCCCGGCGTCGCCGGAGGTGTCGCCCACCAGCTCCACCCGGTCGCCGACCACGACCGACCGCCGCCCCAGCTCCCGCGCGCGCATGGCGGTCACCGGGGAGCCGTCGACCATGCAGGTGTAGCGCCCGCGGTCCACCGCGACCACGAAACCGGGGATCGCGTCGGTGTGCCGCGGCCGGGTCCGGGTGCGCGGGCGCGAGGACCGCCCCGGTCGGACCCGGACGTCGTCCTCGTCGTACTCCCGTCGTTTCGGCGTCAGCGCGAACCTCCCGCGGTGCGGCGTGCCGGCGGCTACTGCCCGGTCACCATCGCCGACCATAGTGCCGGGAACTCCGGCAGCGTCTTGGCGGTACACGCCACATCGGTCAGCTCCACGCCCGGCACCACCAGGCCGATGACGGCCCCCGCGTGCGCCATCCGGTGGTCGTCGTAGGTGTGGAACGGCGCCCCGCGCAGCGGGCGGGGCCGGATCGTCAGGCCGTCGGGCAGCTCGGTGACGTCGGCGCCGACGGCGGTCAGCTCCCGGGCGAGCGCGGCGACCCGGTCGGTCTCGTGGTTGCGGATGTGCCCGATGCCACGCAGCCGGGACGGCGAGTCGGCCAGGGTGGCCAACGCGGCGATGACCGGCGTCAGCTCCCCGACCTCGGACAGGTCCGCGTCCAGTCCGTGCACGGTGCCGCTGCCCCGCACGGTCAGCCCGTCGGGCCCCAGGTCCAGCTCGCCGCCCATCTGCGTCAGCAGGGCGCGCAGCTGGTCCACCGGCTGGGCGCTGCTGCGCGGCCAGCCGAGCAGGGTGGTGGAGCCGCCGGTGACCAGGGCGGCGGCGAAGAACGGGGCCGCCCCGGAGAGGTCCGGCTCGATGTCCCAGCCGCGTCCGGAGAGCCGACCGGGCTCGACCACCCACACGTCCGGCGTGGAGTCGTCCACGCCCGCCCCGGCCGCGCGCAGCATCCGTGCGGTCATCCGCAGGTGCGGGGCGCTGGGCACCGGTGGACCCTGGTGGCGCACCACGATCCCGCGGCTGAACCGGGCGGCGGCCAGCAGCAGGCCGGAGACGAGCTGGCTGGAGGCGGAGGCGTCGATCGTGACCTCGCCCCCGTCGATGCGGCCGGTGCCGTGCACGGTCATCGGCAGGAACCCGCCGGGCACGGAGTCGATCCGGACCCCCAGCGAGCGCAGCGCGTCCAGCAGCGGGCCGAGGGGGCGGCGGCGCGCCTGCGGGTCGCCGTCGAAGGTCACCGGGCCGGTGCCCAGCCCGGCGACGGCCGGCAGGAAGCGCATGACCGTGCCGGCGAGGCCCACGTTGACGTGCGCCGGACCGGTGAACGCCTGCGGGCGCACCACCCACCGGTCGTCGTCCACGGTGGAGATCTGGGACCCCATGGCCCGCAGGCCGATGGCCATCAGCTGGGTGTCGCGTGCCCGCAGCGGGGCCTGCAGCGTGGACGGCCCGGCCGAGATGGCGCTGAGCACCAGGGCCCGCGCGGTCATCGACTTGGAGCCGGGGAGCCGGACCGTGAGGTCGACCGGTGCGGTCGCGGTCGGTGCGGTCCAGGGCTGCGGCGGGTGGGGGGCGGTCGGTTCTGCCACGGGTACAGTCTGCCGGCCCGCCCGGGCGACCCCGGCCGCGGCTCCCGAGTGCCGGGACGCCACACCGATGTGTCGTACGGTGTGCCCATGTGCGGCCGGTACGCCACCACCCGCAGCTCCGCCGACCTGTCCGCCCTCTTCGAGGCCGTGATCGACATCGACGGGCCGCTGCGGCCCGACTACAACGTCGCGCCCACCGATCCGGTGCCGATCGTGCGGGTGTCCCAGCGTCTGGGCGCCCGGGCCGTGTCCGTGGCCCGGTGGGGGCTGGTGCCGTCCTGGGTCCGCGAGGGCGGTCGCCGGACGACCCGAAAAATGATCAATGCGCGGGCGGAGACCCTGGCCGGCTCCCCGGCCTTCGGGCCGTCGTTCGCCGGACGCCGGTGCCTGGTCCCGGCGGACGGCTGGTACGAGTGGGTGCGCCGTGGCCCGGCCCGCCAGGCGTACTACCTGACGGCCGCGGACGGCGGGCCGCTGGTCTTCGCCGGGCTGTGGACCGGGTCCGCTCCGGACCGGCTGACCTGCGCCATCGTGACCACGGCGGCGGTGGGTCGGCTGGCCGCCGTGCACGAGCGGATGCCGCTGCTGCTGCCCCGGGGACGGTGGGCCGCGTGGCTGGCGGCGCCGCCCGGCCCGCAGCTGCTGGCCCCGCCGCCGGCAGAGTTCGTGGCGGCGGTGGAGCTGCGCCCGGTCGGCCCGGCGGTGGGTGACGTGCGCAACGACGGTCCGCAGCTGACCGCCCGGGTCGCCGCGCCGCCGCTGGACGGGCCCGCGCCGCGCCAGGGGATGCTCTTCTGAGCCGGCCGGGGCCCGCCGGGCGCGGGCCCGGTGCGGTCCGCGGGGTCCCGGGCGCGGCGGGCCGGGCGGGTGCGGTGCGCGGCCTGAGTGCGGCCCGCGGGGCCCGGTGCTGCGCGGCGTCGGGGCGGCGCGTTATGGGGGAATTGGCAGCAATGTCGGCCAACAAGGGTGCGATTTCCCGCGGAATCCCGTCCCAGACCTTGTCTGGCCGCGCGCCGGTGCGATAGAAACCAGCGCCGGTGGCGGGCGGGACGGCCTACGGGGTGAGCCGTCCGCCGACAGTGCGACCCACGGGGGAGGTGGGTGGATTGACACGCGCGCGGACGCCTCGCGCACACGAAGTCGCCGCCGCACGACAGGATCCGAGACTGCTTCGGGCCGTTGACGAGCGGCAGATCGATCCGGCCTGGCGCACCAGGGGGGTGTGTCGCCAGGTCGACCCGGAAACATTCTTCCCGGCACCCCACGAGCCCGCCGACGCGGCGGTCGCGTTGTGCCGGACCTGCGACGTACAGGGCCCGTGCCTGGCCTGGGCCCTCGATGTCGGGGACTGCCATGGGGTGTGGGGCGGCACCACGCCCCGGGAGCGCCGGGCGATGCTGGTGGCCTGGCGGGGCAATCCGCACCGGGACGGTGAACAGTCGGGCGACGGCCCTCCGGTGCGTGACCGGCTGTTGACCCTCGTACCGGCCGACGCGCACTGAGCGATCGGCCCCGACCGGCCGCCGGTCGCGCATCCGCGGCCGGCGGCCGATCGGGCACCGGGACCGGCGATGCCCGATCCCGCGGGTCCGCGGTGGGCGAGGATGGCCACGTGACCGTCGAGATCTCGACCCCCCGGGGCGTTGCGCTGGTGGACCTCACCCGCCCGGCCGCGGCGCCGACCAGCCTGCTCGTCCTGGGCCACGGGGCGGGCGGGGGCGTGGACGCCCCCGACCTGGTGGCCGTTCGCGCCGCCGGGTTGTCCGGCGGGGTGGCCGTGGCCCGGGTGACCCAGCCGTACCGGGTGGCCGGCAGGCGCGCACCCGCCCCGGCCGGGCAGCTCGACGAGGCGTGGTGCGCGGTGCTCGCCCACCTGAGGTCGCCGGGCTCGGTCTGGGCCCGGGTGCCGCTGGTGGTGGGTGGCCGGTCCAGCGGCGCGCGCGTGGCCTGCCGGACCGCGCGCCAGGTGGGTGCCGCCGGGGTCGTCGCGCTGGCCTTCCCCACCCATCCGCCCGGCCAGCCGCAGCGGTCCCGCGTCGCGGAGCTGGAGACCGGGCTGCCCACCCTGGTGGTCAACGGTGACCGGGATCCGTTCGGGCTGCCCCCCGTGCTGCCCGGGGTCGACCTGGTCGTCCGCGCCGGAGCCCGGCACGACCTGCGGGTCGGGCTGTCCGGCCTCGGCGGGGTTGTGGTGGACTGGCTGCGCGCCCGCGGCTGGGCGGCGCCGCCCAGCCGCGTGACCGGCCGGTCCGTCGCTCGTTGAGCCCCGCGACGAGAACATGCAGGGGACAGCGACGCATCGCGCGGACCGCGGTGTCCGCACCAAACTCCCAGGCCCACCTGGTCCCGGCGGAAACGCCGGGACCAGGCACGGTCGGTCGTGGAATTCCTGCGCCCGGGCCGGCGTTGCAGCGCCGTGAGCGCCCGTACGGGCGCGGCGGCCAGGGCGACGGGAGGGACGGGTGACCGTGCGGACGGCAACGGCGACTGCGCGGCGTATCCTCGGCCCATCGGTCGAGGGGGGTCGCACGGTTGAGCCAAGCCGACGGGTCGCAGCAGCGCCGCACGCGCTTCGAGCGCGAGGCGCTGCCGTTCGTGGACCAGCTCTACGGCGCGGCGCTGCGGATGACCCGCAACGCCGCCGACGCCGAGGATCTCGTGCAGGAGACGTTCCTCAAGGCGTACGCCGCCTTCCACCAGTTCGAGGCCGGCACCAACCTGAAGGCCTGGCTGTACCGGATCCTGACGAACACGTACATCAACTCGTACCGGAAACGGCAGCGGCAGCCGATCCAGGCGCTGACCGACGAGATCACCGACTGGCAGCTGGCCGAGGCGGAGTCGCACACCTCCAGCGGGCTGAAGTCCGCCGAGACCGAGGCGCTGGAGCGGCTGCCGGACAGCGACGTCAAGGAGGCGCTGCAACAGCTGCCGGAGGACTTCCGGCTGGCCGTCTACCTCGCCGACGTGGAAGGGTTCTCCTACAAGGAGATCGCGGAGATCATGGGTACCCCCATCGGCACCGTGATGTCCCGGCTGCACCGCGGTCGGCGCAACCTGCGCCAGCTGCTGGAGCGATACGCTGCGGAGCGGGGCTTCGCGTCGGCTCCGTCGACGGACCCGGCGGCGGCCGGGCAGGAGGTGTGATGCGGTGAGTTGCGGCGAACCCCATGAAACGGACTGCCGGTCGGTGCTCGCCGAGGTCTACCTGTACCTGGATCTCGAGTGCGACAGCGAGCGGCGCGACCTGATCCGCGCCCACCTGGACGAGTGCTCGCCCTGCTTCCGGGAGTACGGCATCGAGCAGGAGGTCAAGGCGCTGGTGGCCCGCTGCTGCGGCGGCGAGACCGCGCCCGCGGAGCTGCGGGAGCGGCTGCGGCTGCGGCTGAGCCAGCTGGTCTTCGAGGCCGGTTCGCGCGAACTGCTGCCCGACTGAGCCGCCCGACCGGCCGCCTGAGCGGCCCACCGCGACCGAGGCGCACCCCACCGGCCGAGCCGCCCCGACCGGCTGAGCCGCCGCGAGGCTGAGCGATCCGTGCGGGGCGGTTGGGGCCGGCGACGCGGGCCCCGCGGAGCGGGGCGCCGCGGCGCAGGGCGGTTCAGGAGTTGGGGCGCTTGCCGTGGTTGGCGGCGCTCTTCTTGCGCGCCTTCTTCTTCCGGGCCTTCTTCGCCATGGCTTCCTCCAATCGACGCCGGATGTCCGCGAGCCGGGACAGATCATGCTAGTCAGCCCGGCCGGGCGGCGGTGTGGCGGTCCGCCGCCGGGCGGGCGTGGTTGGATACCGACGCAGGCGGTGTTGCCCCGACGAAGGAGACTCCAGATGGCCGACGAGGTCCGCGCCGAGATGGTGGCGAACGTGTGGAAGATCGTGGTGACCGAGGGCGCCCCGGTGTCGGAGGGCGACACGCTGGTCATCCTGGAGTCGATGAAGATGGAGATCCCGGTCGTCGCGGAGACCGACGGCGTGGTGGCCAGCATCGCCGTCAACGAGGGTGACGTCGTGCAGGAGGGTGACCTGATCGCCACCATCGAGTGAGCGACCTGACGGGCGGCGGACGACCGTACCGGTGCGGTGCTCGGCACCGCGCGCCACACATCGTGCCCCGCGGCGGGCCCCGCTACGCCCCGCCGCGGGCGCCGCCGTGCGTGGTTCTGCTCACTCGATTGTCGTTCGCCGTCGTTTCGTGCAAGACTGCGCAGGGAAACGCGCGCGATTGCGCAGGACGGCGGGAGGCGCGGGGTGACCGAGCGAGGCAGGGGAATGGCGGCGGACATCGCCGAGCAGCCGGCGGGGTACGCCCGGCTGCTGGAGCCGGCGGCCAGGACGGCGATCGGGGAGGTGGCCGCGGCGGTGGCCGCGCACCGGCCGCGGCACGTGGTCTTCACCGCCCGGGGCACCTCCGACCACGCCGCGCTCTACGGCGCCTACCTGACCGAGATCCGCCTCGGGCTGCCGGCCGGTCTGGCCTCGCCGAGCACCATCACCGTCTTCGGCGCCCGCCCCGACCTGTCCCAGGCCCTGGTCGTCGGGGTGAGCCAGAGCGGCGGCTCGCCCGACCTGTGCGAGGTGCTGCGCGTGGCCCGCGAGGCCGGGGCGCTCACCCTCGCGGTGACGAACAACCCCGGGTCCCCGCTGGCCGAGGCCGCCGAGCTGGCGGTGGACGTGGCCGCCGGGCACGAGCGCGCGGTGGCCGCCACCAAGACCTACACCGCCGAGCTGCTCGCCCTGCTGCTCCTGGTCGAGGGCATCCGGGCCGGCGACGGCGCCCTGCCCGGGGACGAGCTGGCGGCCCTGGCCGAGCTGCCCGGGCTGGCCGAGCGGGTGCTCGGCGACCCGAGCGCCGCCGAGCTGGCCCCGCGCTACCGGTTCGCGGCGCGGCTGGTCACCACCGGCCGCGGGTACGCCTACCCGACGGCGCGCGAGGCGGCCCTCAAGCTCATGGAGACCTCCTACCTGCCCGCGCTGGCCTTCTCGGGGGCCGACCTGTTGCACGGCCCGCTCGCCATGGCCGACCCCGACGTGCCGGTGCTCGCCGTCGTCGGTGCCGGGCCCGGCGGCGCGGCGATGCGCGACGTCGTGGACCGGCTGCGCGACCGCCGGGCCGACGTGGTCACCGTGGGCCCGGGCGACGCCTCGCTGCCGGTCCCCGAGGTGGACGAGCGGTACGCCCCCCTGCTGGACATCCTGCCGCTGCAGCGGCTGGCCCTGGCCCTGGCCCTGGCGCGCGGCGAGGACCCGGACGCCCCCCGCGGTCTCAAGAAGGTCACCGCCACGCTGTGAGCGCACCCGCACCGCGCCGCGGTGCCCGCCCGGCCGGGTGCCGGCGGGCCGGCGGGGCCCGGCGCGGGCGGGCCCCGCCGGCG
>DATMJT010000512.1:0-8814 GCA_035553735.1 Pilimelia sp. | reverse complement strand
GTCCTGACCGTGGGCTGGGTCGGGGCGGGCCAGCCACACGCCCGCCCCGACCCAGCCCACGGTCAGGACGTTGAGCACGCCCAGCCCCACCAGCCGCGCCGGGTCGTAGGCGATCAGCCCGAAGGCGCTGAGGCACAGCACGGCGGTGGCCAGCGCGTACGCCCGGCCCAGCAGGGTGTGCACGCCGCGGCGCTTCGGGGCCCACATGACCGGCGCGGCCAGGACCAGGCCGGCGCCCCCGGCGGCGACATGCAGCGCGAGCAGGACGGCATGCAGGGACACGGGAGCCTCCGGGACGTGGTCAGACCTGGCATTGTGGAAGGTCGCGCTGTCCAGCTTGCGACCTGACACAATGGGATGTCAACCCCGCTGTGGAGGTGTCCATGACCACTCGGCCGCTCAACGCCACCGCCGCGTCCCTGCTGGGGTTCCTGCACGAGGGGCCGATGACCGGCTGGGACCTGGTGGTCACCGCGCAGCGCCGGATCGGCGACTTCTGGTCGCTCACGCAGAGCCAGGTCTACCGGGAACTGGCCGCGATGGCCCGGGACGGCCTGGTGGCCGCAGGGGTGCGCGGGCGGCGGGACCGGCAACCTTACGAGATCACCGACGCCGGGCGCGCGGCGTTCGCCGCCTGGGCGTCGCGGGACCCCGGCCGGGAGACCATCCGCATCCCGTTCCTGCTGACCGTCATGTTCGGCCGGCACGTCGAGCCCGGCCGGCTCGCCGAGATCGTCGCGGGAGAGCGGGCCGCGCACGCGGCCCGCCTGGCCGGCTACCGCGAGGTCCGGTCCAGCCTGCCGCCGGAGGCCGCGCAGGCGCAGCCGCACCAGGTCGCCACGCTGGACTTCGGCATCGCCTACGAGGAGGCGGTGCTCGCCTGGTTCGACGCGCTGCCCCCGGCGGTCACCGGCGGGGGCGCCGCAGCACCGGGCTGAGCCACCGCCGGGCGCCGCCGCGGCCGCACCGGTGCCGGCAGCGGGCGGGCGGTGCGGCGGGACCGTCCCGGAGTCGGAGCCGCCGGCGCCGCCCGGCGGCCGCGGCGCAGCCGACCGTCACCCGACGTCGGGTCCGCGGCGGCGCAGCTCGTCCACGGCCCCCATCGCCTGGCGCAGCTGGGCCAGCCAGGGCTCGGTGTGCTGGCCCACCAGCCGGACGCACCACGCCAGCGCCTCGGAGCGGGACCGGGCGACCCCGGCGTCGACCAGCGTGTCGAGCACCTGCCGCTCCGGCTGGCGCAGCCGGGTCATCACCGGCGCCGAGTGGGTGGTGAACAGCTCGCGCCGGCCGCCGCACGCCGCACCCCAGGACACCTTGCGCTGGTAGCGGTGCTCGATCTGCCGGGCGAAGCGGATCCGCTGGTCGCGGGTCTGCTCCCGGTGCCGCGCGATGCGCCCCGCCTCGGCGGCGGCCCGGTCGGCCGGCGACGCCTCGGCGGCCAGGGTGGGCGCCGGCAGCTGGCCGACGATGATGATCTCGTCGCGGTCCACCGTGACCCGCGGGGGGCCGGCGTACCAGTCGTCGGGCAGCACTCCCGTCACCCACGCCGCCGCGTCCGCGGCCGGGCGCGGCTCGGCCCGCCCGCCCGTCCAGTGACCTCGCACGCCGCCGCCTCCTCCCTCGCTGTTACCCGATTACAGCATTACAGCACTGTTGCGGCAACGGTTAGTTCGCCGGGCGGGTCAGCCGGCGGCGGCGGCCAGCAGCACCGCGAAGGCGACCAGCACCGACACCAGCAATGGGCGCCGATCTGCCGGCGATGGTCCGGGCGACGCGGGACGCCCCGGCAGGTGACGGGCCGGCGGGGCCTCAGGACAGGGCGGCCATCAGGTCGGCCGGGTCGCGCACCGGACGGTCGCAGACGAAGCCCCGGCAGACGTACGCGGTGGCGCCCCCCTCGGCCGCGGCACGACCGGCCAGCAGCGGCACGCCGGGCCGGTCCGCCTCGCCCGCCACCACCACCGCCCCGGGCGGGGCGTGCCGGCGGGCCGCGGCGACCAGCGGGTCGCCGGCCGGGTCGGCGGTCACCACGGCGATCTCGTACGGCCCCGACAGCACCGCCTCGGCCACGGTCGCCGCGTAGCCGGCGAACCGCGGGTGCCGGCGCACGATCGGCGTCACCGTGCGCAGCGCCGCCTCCGCCGCCTCGCGGTAGCCGGTCTGCCCGGTCAGGGCCGTGTACGCCACCAGCGCCGCGGCCACCGCGGAGAGTCCCGACGGCGTGGCGTTGTCGGTCGGGTCGGCGGGCCGGGTCACCAGCCGCTCGGCATCGTCGGCGGTGTCGTAGAAGCCACCGGTGCCCGTGCCGAAGTGGGCCAGCGCCGCGTCCAGCAGGGTGCCGGCCAGGTCCAGCCAGCGGCCCTGCCCGGTGAGCTGGTGCAGTGCGCAGAAGCCCTCGGCGACGCAGCCGTAGTCCTCCAGCACGCCGGCCGGTTCGCCGACCCGGCCGTCGCGCGACACCCGGCGCAGCCGGCCGTCCACCACGTGCACCCCGGCGAGCAGCTCACCGGCCGCCACCGCGGCCCGGGCGCACTCGGCGTCCCCGGTCAGCCCGGCGTACTCGGCCAGCGCGGTGATGGCCAGGCCGTTCCACGCGGCCACCACCTTGTCGTCGCGGGCCGGTTGCGGACGGGCGTTCCGCGCCTCCCGCAGCGTCGCCCGGACCCGCGCCCACCGGTCCCGCACCGCCTCGTCGGCGTCATCGACGTCGCGGGCCAGGCGCAGGACGCTGGTGCCGTGTTCGAAGGTGCCGTCCCGCGTCACGCCGAACAGGTCAGCCGCCCAGGCGCCGTCCTCCGCGCCGAGCACCGCGTCCAGCTGCGCCGGGGTCCAGGCGTAGGTGAGCCCCTCCACCCCGTCGGTGTCCGCGTCCAGCGCCGAGGCGAAGCCGCCCTCCGGCGTGCCCAGGTCGCGGCGCAGGAACTCGGCGGTCTCCCGGGCCACCCGGGCGCAGAGCGGATCCGCGGTCGCCCGCCACAGGTCGGTGTAGACCCGCAGCAGCAGGGCGTTGTCGTACAGCATCTTCTCGAAGTGCGGCACGGTCCAGGTCTCGTCCACGGCGTACCGGGCGAACCCGCCGGCGAGCTGGTCGTAGATGCCGCCCCGGGCCATCGCCTCGGCGGTGTGCCGGGCCAGCTCCAGCGCCCGGTCCCGGCCGGTGCGCCGCTGGTGGCGCACCAGGAACAGCGCGATCATGTGCGGCGGGAACTTCGGCGCCCCGCCGAAGCCGCCGTGCGCCTCGTCGTACTCGCGCTCCAGCACCGTGACCGCGGCGTCGAGCAGCTCGGCGGTCAGCGGGCTGGTCGGCCCGCCCACGGCCTGCGCCCCGCCGATCGCCTCCACCACCGCGGCGCCCTGCTGCACCAGCTCCGCGCGCCGGTCCCGCCATGCGGCGGCCACGGCGCGCAGCAGCTGCACGAAGTGCGCCTTGGGGAAGTAGGTCCCACAGAAGAACGGCTTGCCGTCCGGCGTGGCCAGGACCGTCATGGGCCAGCCGCCCTGGCCGGTCATCGCCTGGGTGGCGGTCATGTAGACGGCGTCCACGTCCGGCCGCTCCTCGCGGTCCACCTTGATCGCCACGAAGTGCTCGTCGAGCAGCGCACCCACCGCCGGGTCCTCGAACGACTCGTGGGCCATCACGTGGCACCAGTGGCAGGCCGCGTAGCCGACGGAGATCAACACCGGCACGTCCCGCCGCCGGGCCTCCGCGAACGCCTCCTCCCCCCAGGGCCACCAGTCCACCGGGTTGTCGGCGTGCTGCAGCAGGTAGGGCGACGTCGCGTGGCCGAGCCGGTTCATCCCCAAACCCTCTCACGCCCCGCCGGCGGGCGCCCGACGGACGCCGCCGCGCCGGCGGCCGCCCCGGGCGGCCGCGGGGGTGGCCGCCGGCGACCGGCCGCGGATCAGGAGGCGCCGTCGGCACGCAGCGGGACGACCTTGGCCGGGGCCACGCGGCGCAGCGTACGCAGCGCCGACACCACCTTGTCGGCCGGCATCGGCCGGAAGAAGTGGTAGCCCTGCGCCGCCGTGCAGCCCAGCGCGGCGAGCGCGGCCCGCTGGTCGGCGGTCTCCACGCCCTCGGCGACCACCCGCAGCCCCAGCTCCCGCCCGAGGTCCACGGTGGTCCGCACGATCGCCGCCGCCTCCGGCGAGTCCACCATGCGGGCGACGAAGCCGCGGTCCACCTTCAGCTCGTCGACGGAGATCCGGGTCAGGAAGTGCAGCGACGAGTAGCCGGTGCCGAAGTCGTCCACGGCCAGCTGCACCCCGGCCGCGCGCAGGTCGGCGAGCACCTCGTCGATGACCCCCAGCTCGCTCATCGCCGCGGTCTCGGTGATCTCCAGCACCAGCCGGCCCGCCGGCACCCGGTGTCGGCGCAGCAGCTCGGCCACGTCCGCCGGCAGCCGCGGATCCAGCAGGCTGCGCGCCGACACGTTGACCGAGATCGGCACGGGCATGCCCTGCCGGGCCCACTCGGCGGCCGCGCGCAGCGCCTTGTCGACCACGTAGCGGGTGAACGCGGACAGCAGGTAGCTGCCCTCCACCGCACGGACGAAGTCGTTGGGGCCGAGCGCGCCCCGGCGCGGGTGCCGCCACCGGATCAGCGCCTCCACCCCGGTGGGTTCGCCGGTGACCAGGTCCACCGCCGGCTGCAGCGCCAGGACCAGCTGGTCGTCCACGGCCAGCGCGGCCCGCAGCTCGGCGAGCAGGGTCAGCTCGTCGGTGCTGCCCGCGTCCCGGGCGCTGTCGTACCACGCGACGCCGTCGCCGCTCTCCTTCGCCTGGTACATCGCGACGTCGGCGCGGCGCAGCAGCTCGGTCATGTCGGTGTCGCCGCCCGGGCACACCACCACACCCACGGAGCACTCCGCCGACAGCCGCACGCCCGCCACCTCGACCGGCTGGGAGACCTGCTCGGCCAGCTCCCGCGCCCGGCGCAGCGCCACGGCCACCGGCGCCGGGCGGTCGGCGAACGTGGCCAGCTCGCCGGCGCCCGGCCCGACCGCCACCAGCAGCGCGAACTCGTCGCCGCCGAGCCGGGCGAGCAGCTCGCCGGGGCGGCGCACGGTACGCAGCCGGTCGGCGACGATGCGCAGCAGCTCGTCGCCGGCCGCGTGCCCGAGCGTGTCGTTGACGTTCTTGAACTGGTCGATGTCGAGCAGCAGCAGGGCCACCGGCGCGTCGGCGGCCGTCCGGCGCAGCTGGCCGTCGCCCTGGCTCAGCAGCGCTGCCCGGTTCAGCAGCCCGGTCAGCCGGTCGTGCACGGCGTCGTACGACGAGCGTGCCTGCGCCAGCCGCAGGCTGTGGTGGGTACCCGCGTCGTGCAGCGCGGCCGCCAGCGCCTCGCCGAACGCCGACAGCGCGAGCTGGTCGCGCGGCGGCGGCAGCGTGGCCGGCGCGTAGTAGACGCGCAGCTCGCCCACGTGCAGGCCGCCCACCCGCAGCGGGTGGCCCAGCACCGGCGCGGCCGGGTCGACCGGCGGCGGGGCGCCGCCCGCCGGCTCCACCCGGACGCCGTCGGCGTCGGCCAGGTAGCGCAGGGGGCGGCCCTCCAGGTCCGCGACGTCCACCGTGACCCGCTCGGCGTCGAACAGCGTCAGCGCCCCGCGCACCGCCGCCTGGGCGACCGCGCGCTGGTCCAGCACGTTCAGCGCCCTGGTCGCCTCGGCCAGGCGCTGCCACGCCCGCCGCTCGTCGTCGGCGCGCAGCCGCTGCGCGTACGTCTGGTGCAGCACCAGCAGGACCAGCGGCAGCAGCACCAGCCAGCCCGGCGCCGTTCCGACGAAGCCCACCACGAACAGGCCGACCACGGCGTTGCCGGCCGTCATCAGCAGCTTGCCGGCCAGCGTGCGCCCGACCAGCGTGCCGAAGGCCAGCCCGCGGCCCAGGGACAGGGTGAGGGCGACCAGCAGCGTGGTGACGACGAGGTAGGTGGCGCAGCCGAGCACCAGCGCGACGGCCAGCCGCGGCGTCAGCCGGGCGCCGTAGGGCGCCGCCACGGCGTAGGTCACCGCGGTGGCCAGGGTGGCCGCCACGGTGAGCGAGCCGGCCACGTGCAGCATCTCCCCGGCCGAGCGGCGCTCGGCGAATGCGCACAGCAGGACGACGGCCGCCCCGGAGCCGATCAGCACCGCCCCGGGCAGCCAGCCGGGCGGGATCAGGTAGAGGCTCACGACCAGGGCGGCCTCGCCCCAGCCCAGGCTCACCGTGCCGGCGTCGACCCGCAGTCGCAGCCGGGCCAGCTGGGCCAGCACCAGCCCGCCCACCGCCACGGCCAACCCCGCCGGCAGGGACAGCGGCGGGTCCACGGGGTGGGTCACCGGCAGCAGCAACCCGACCAGCACCGCGACGGCGGCCAGCGCCACCACCGCGGCGCTCAACGGGACGACTCGCCGGGGCAGGCCGGACGGCGCGTCTACGGGGGCGTGGCCGGGCCCGCGCGGGGCCGACTCGGCCGGGTCACCGGTCATGGGCCGTGTTCACCGTTGCCCGGATATCCCCCCGTCGATGCGCCCGTCGGGACGCCACCGTGCCGCATCGTCATCAGTTGGCGCCCCCTTCCGCTGCTGGGAGGCGGACATAGGCCCCCGGCGGAAGGCTAAGCCAAAGCGGTTTGCGGCAACAGGGGGCGTGACGCCGGTTTACCCGAAATCGGGCTCGCCGGCCGCGGAGTCGCGAACGCCGGATCTATCGAAGCGGCTGGTCGCGGCCTGTCGGTCGGGTCGCGGCGCGCTCCGGCGTGCCGGGCACTTCCGGTCCGGCTCCAGCGCGCTCGGCCGGGCCGAACCGGTCGGGCAGCCGGCGCAGCCGGGCGTTCATGTTCCGGATCAGCAGCACGGTGGCGATGGCCAGCAGGAGGATGATGAACAACCCCATCGGACCGGCCAGCCCGCCGGTGCGGGTGTCCCCAAAGTTGTTGTCGGCGACCAGCACATCCAGCGCGGCGATCATCTCAGCTCCTCTCCACCTGGACCGGGCTCCACGGTACGCCCCGCCGGGTGGCCGGCGCGGCGGCGGGCGGCACCGCCGCCGGCGCGCCGTCGACCGACGCCGGCCGCGGTCACCGTGCGTGCGCCGTTCCCCGCACCCCGGCGAACAGGTCGTCCTCGGGCAGCGGGCTGTCGACGTGCGAGCGGACCAGTTCGTAGTCCTCGGTGGGCCAGTGCCGCTGCTGGATCTCCAGCGGGGCGCGGAACCAAAACCCGTCGGGGTCCACCTGGGTGGCGTGCGCCCGCAGGGCGTCGTCGCGGACGCCGAAGTAGGCCCCGCAGGGCACCCGGGTGGTGACCCGGTGCCCCTTGTCCCGCTCCTCGCCATACCAGGTGTCGAGCAGCTCGCCGTAGGGCGACTCGAGGCCGGCGGCGAGCATGCCCTCGTGCAGCGCCATGATCCGGTCGCGGGTGAACGAGTGGTGGTAGTACAGCTTCAGCGGCTGCCAGGGCTCGCCGGTGCCGAGGAACTGCGTCGGGTCGCCCGCGGCCTCGAACGCCACCACGCTGATCTTGTGACACATGATGTGGTCCGGGTGCGGGTAGCCGCCCTCCTCGTCGTACGTGGTGACCACGTGCGGCCGGAACCGGCGGATGATCTCCACGAGCGGGCTGGCCGCGGCCTGCACGTCCTGCCGGGCGAAGCAGCCGTCGGGCAGCGGGGGCAGCGGGTCGCCCTCGGGCAGGCCGGAGTCGACGAAGCCCAGCCACTCCTGGTCCACACCGAGGATGGCGCGGGCCGCGTCCATCTCGGCGCGCCGGATGTTGGCGATGTCGGCCCAGACCTCCGGCCGGTCCAGCTTCGGGTTGAGCACGCTCCCCCGCTCGCCGCCGGTGCACGTCACCACGAGCACGGAGACCCCCTCGGCGACGTACCGGGCCGTGGTCGCGGCGCCCTTGCTCGACTCGTCGTCGGGGTGGGCGTGTACGGCCATCAGCCGCAGTTGCTCTGCCAACCTGCTCTCCTCCGCGTCCCGCTGTCAGTCCGCCCGCCGGCCCGGTCGCCCCTGGCGCGGCCCGGTCGAGCCCCGCGCGCCGGCTGCGCACAGCGGGCGTCCGCCGGCCGCCGGTGCCCGGCGGGCGACCGCCCCGGCCGACCGCACCGGCGGCTGGCCCGCCGCTGCGATGGCTGGGAAGATGAACCCGGGGCCATTCTGGCCGACGCTGCCGACAACAACCGCGGGGGATCCAGCCAGGTGACCGAGACGAACGCCACAACATCCGCGCCGGCACCGGTGTTCCCGCCCGGCCGGTACGGCCGGCGGCGGGAGCCGCGCCGCCCGCGGCGCCTGGGCGCCGCGTTCGCCGCGCTGCTGGTGGTGGCGGCGACCGCCGCGCTGAGCGTACGGCTCTACCAGCAGTACGGCGACCCCGCCTACGAGCCGCAGCTGCTGCGTTACTCCGAGGTCAGCGACTCGCAGATCGTGGTCACGTTCGCCGTGCGCAAGCCCGCGGACCAGGCCGCGCTGTGCGCCCTGCGGGCCAGCGCCCGCGACGGCCTGGTGGTCGGCCGGGCGGAGGTGCGGGTACCGGCCGGCGTCAGCCAGCTCACCTACCGCCTGGCCACCGAGGCCCGGCCGACCACTCCGGAGGTCCTGCGCTGCCGACCGGTGCCCTAGCCCGGCGCGGGACGCCGCACGGCCGTACCGGTGGTAAACTCGGCGGTTCGCCGTTGTTGGCCGGTTTGCCGCCTTGCCGGGCCCGCGTCACCCAGCTCCCGCGCCACCCAGCTCTCGGGCCGCCCCGGTCCGCGACACGGGATCCGCCGGGGCCGGGCGCGGCGCCGGTGACCGCGGACCGCCGTCCGCCCCGCGGCGACCCGCCG
>DATMJT010000511.1:0-4990 GCA_035553735.1 Pilimelia sp. | reverse complement strand
GTCGGCGGCGCCGTGGTCGGCGGCGCGGTGGTCGGCGGCCGGGTGGTCGGCGGAGCCGTGGTCGGCGGCGCGGTGGTCGGCGGCCGGGTGGTCGGCGGAGCCGTGGTCGGCGGCGCCGTCGTCGGGGGCCGGGTGGTCGGCGCACCGGTGGTGGGGGTGGTGCCGCCGGCGCAGGGCTGGCCGTTGACCGTGCAGCTGGTGGGCGGGACGCCCGGCCCGGTGCCGGTGAAGCCGAAGGTGGCGGAGGCGCCCGCGGCCAGGTTGGACGCCCAGCTGGGGTTCTGCACGGTGTAGGTGTTGCCCGACCGGGTCATCCGGCCGTCCCACAGCGAGCCGACGGAGGTGCCCGACGGCAGGGTGAAGACCACGGTCCAGCCGTTGATCGCGCTGGAGGTGCCGTTGGTGACCTTGTACTCCGCCTGCCAGCCGGAGCCCCAGTCGGCGGTCTTGGTGTAGGTGGCGGTCACCGAGCCCGCCGCGGATGCCGAGGTGATGCCTACGGCGACGCCGCCGAGGAGCATGAGGGCCGCCGCGCCGACGGCGAGGCGGGCCGGGTGTCTGATCATTACCTCTCCCGAGCGTTGGGGGGATGCTCAGGGCGGGGAAGGCCCCGCCTATTGACGAGTTACAATAAGGAAACTTAACTAAAACGGCAAGGGTCGATTTCGTTGTCGCCCCGGCACCGAGGGTTAGTCGGGCGCGTCCGCAGGGCCCGGCGCGCGCGGCGCGGTAGCCAAACGCGTGCCGGGGGTTGGGTTTGGCGCCCGACCGACGATCGGCGGACGCCCGGGGTGGCTGCCGTCCGCCGCCGCGCCGACGTGCGGGTGAAGCCCGCCGACGCGGTGTGCGCCCGCCGGTCCCGGGCGCGGGTTCAGAGGCTACCTCGCCGGCGCGCCGGATCGGTAAAGCCGTTAAGAAATCGCAAAGGATTACGTTGTGTGCGTCGACTCGTTACGCACCACCAGGATGGCGATGTCGTCGCGGGGCACCTCGGCGGAGAATCCCAGCGTGGCGGTGCGCAGTCGCGCCGCGACCACCTCGGCCGAGTAGCCCGACAGCGGCGCCGCGGCGTCGCGCAGCCGCTGCGTGCCGAACAGCTCCTGGCCCCGGCGGCGCTCGGTCACCCCGTCGGTGTAGAAGACCAGCGAGTCGCCCGGGGCCAGGGTCACCGCGGCCGGCGGCGACTCGATCCGGCGCAGCAGGCCCAGCGCGGTGCCGCCCGTGCCCACGAACGACGCCCGCCCGTCGGCGCCGACCAGCAGCGGCCGGTCGTGGCCGGCGAGGTGCAGCGAGACCCCCAGCCGGCCGTCGGCGCGTGGCTCCACCGCGGCCAGCGCCAGCGTGCAGTACCGGCCGCCGCCCCGCTCGACGAGCGTCTCGTTGAGCCGGGCCAGGGTGCGGTCCAGCGGCCGCCCGTCCTGGGCCAGCACCCGGACCACGTCGCGGACCAGCCCGGTCACCGCCGCGGCCTGCACCCCCTTGCCGGACACGTCGCCCACGACCACCAGCCAGCGCTCGTGCGGCAGGGGCACGACGTCGAAGAAGTCCCCGCCGACGTCCGCCGCGTCGCCGGCCGGCACGTACGCCGCCGCGAAGCCGATGCCGGGCACCACCGGCAGCACCGGCGGCAGCAGGGACTGCTGGAGGGCGTGCGCGACGGCGCGGCGCTCGTCGTGGATGCGGGCGTTGTCCACGGCCAGGGCCGCCCGGTGGGCCACGTCCTCAAGCACCGCGATCTCGTCGAGGTCGTGCCGGCGCTCCGGGGGCCGACCCACCGCCAGGGCGCCCAGCCGCTGCCCGCGGGCGACCAGCGGCACCGCGAAGCCCTCCAGTGGCGGCGGCAGGGGCAGGTGGGTGCCCAGTCGGGCGGCCTCGCGCAGCCGGGCGCCGGTCGACTCCGCGCCGGTCTCCTTCAGCGCGGCCAGCACGTCGGCCAGCAGCGCCTCGTCGGCGTGCGCCGCCGCGGTGAGCTGGAGCCGGCCCCAGCCGTCGAGCGTGTGCACCGCACACCAGGAGCCCAGCCGCGGCACCACCAGCTGCGGAATCAGCGCCATGGTGAGCTGCGGGTCCAGCGACTGGGCCAGCAGCTCGCTGGCCTCGGCCAGGAAGGTGAGCCAGGACTGCCGGCGCCGGTCCGCCCGGCGCAGCCGGTCGTTCTCGATGTGCAGCGCGATCCGCTCGGCGACCAGCCGGGCCAGCGGCCGGGCCGGCCCGGACGGCGCCGCGGCCAGCCGCAGCTGCCCGACCTGAGGGCGGCTGACCGGCAGCGGGACGGCGACCTCCGGCTCGCCGGGGTCGGGCTCGGCGCCGTAGCGGGCCAGCGTGCGCGAGCCGGCGCCGTCCCCGCAGTCCAGCTGGACCACCGCGCCGGGCGCGCCGGTCACCTCGGCCAGCGTGCCCAGCAGCACGGCGGCGTACTCGGCCGGCGGCTGCTCGCCCGGCGGGCCCGGCCGCACGTCCAGCAGGGCGGCCAGCGCGGCGGCGCTGGGCGCGGCCGGCTCGGCGCCGGTCGCCGCGGCGTGGCCGGGCCGGGCGAGGCGGAACCACACGGCCTTGCTGTCGGTCTGGTGGACGGTGCCCCACCGGCTGGCGAAGTGGTCGACCAGCAGCAGCCCGCGGCCGCGCTCGGCGGGTTCGGCGTCGTCGGCGGTGGGGCGCGACTCGGCGGTGAGCACCCCGGGCGCGAAGTCGGTCACGGTGACGGTGAGCCCGGCGCGGTCCGCCACCAGCTCCAGGTCCAGGGCGGTGCCGGCGTGCAGCACGCCGTTGGTGGCCAGCTCGGTGGTGAGCAGCAGCGCCTCGTCGGCCAGCTCGCCCAGCGCCGCCTCGTCGAGCACCGCGCGGACCAGGGCGCGCGCCACGGCCGGCGTCCGGCGGTCGGCGGGTAGCCGGACGCGGCGCACGAGCGGGGCGGAGCCGCCGGTCAGGGCGCGGCCGTCGTCGGCTGACACGCCTAGCATCCTGCCGTGGACGGCCGGGATGTCCAAGCGCGCGGCTCGCTTCTGCCGGGCGGTTGGCGCCATGATGGGGTGGCGCCGTCGCCCCCCGCGGTGGACGGGCCCCACGCCGCACCAGCGAGCTATGTGAGGACGCCGATGACCACGGCCCGTGAGACGGACAGCCCGGCCCCGCCCGCCGACACCGACGAGGCGCAGCAGCTGCTCCGCGAGCTGACCGACCAGCTGCGCCGGGTCCGGCAGGGGGACTTCCGGGTCCGCCAGCCGCGCCGGGCCGGCGCGGCGGGCGAGGTGGCGGACGCGTTCAACGACGTCGTGTCGCTGCTGGAGCGGCGCAACCGGGAGCTGCTGCGGATCAGCCGGGTGGTCGGCCGCGACGGGCGGCTCACCGAGCGGGTGGACGAGGAGTCGTACGACGGCTCCTGGGCCGACGGCATCCGGGCGGTGAACAGCCTGATCGACGACCTGGGGCGGCCCACCACCGAGATCGCCCGGGTGATCGTGGCGGTGGCCGAGGGCGACCTGTCGCAGCAGATGGCCCTGGAGATCGACGGGCGCCCGCTGCGCGGTGAGTTCATGCGCATCG
This sequence comes from Pilimelia sp., assembly GCA_035553735.1. Lineage (GTDB taxonomy): Bacteria > Actinomycetota > Actinomycetes > Mycobacteriales > Micromonosporaceae > DATMJT01. Next base: position 1,447 of record DATMJT010000511.1, on the reverse strand, counting down.
GCCGCACGGTGAACACGATGGTGGACCAGCTGTCGTCGTTCGCCGACGAGGTGACCCGGGTGGCCCGGGAGGTGGGCACCGAGGGCAAGCTGGGCGGCCAGGCCGACGTGCGCGGCGTGGCCGGCACCTGGCGGGACCTCACCGACTCGGTCAACACCATGGCCTCCAACCTCACCAACCAGGTGCGCTCCATCTCCCAGGTCGCCACCGCGGTGGCCCGCGGCGACCTGTCGCAGATGATCACGGTGTCGGCGCGCGGCGAGGTGGCCGAGCTGGCCGACACGATGAACTCGCTGACCGACACCCTGCGGGTGTTCGCCGAGCAGGTGACCCGGGTGGCCCGGGAGGTGGGCACCGAGGGCAAGCTGGGCGGCCAGGCCGACGTGCCGGGCGTGGCCGGCACCTGGAAGGACCTCACCGACTCGGTGAACTCGATGGCCTCCAACCTCACCTCGCAGGTGCGCAACATCGCCCAGGTGTCCACCGCGGTGGCCCGCGGCGACCTGTCGCAGAAGATCACGGTGGCGGCCCAGGGCGAGATCCTGGAACTCAAGGACACCGTCAACACGATGGTGGACCAGCTGTCGTCGTTCGCCGACGAGGTGACCCGGGTGGCCCGGGAGGTGGGCATCGAGGGCAAGCTGGGCGGCCAGGCGCAGGTGCGCGGGGTGTCCGGCACCTGGCGGGACCTCACCGAGAACGTCAACCAGCTCGCCGGCAACCTGACCTCGCAGGTGCGCAACATCTCGCAGGTGTCCACGGCGGTGGCCAAGGGCGACCTGTCGCAGAAGATCACGGTGGACGCCCGGGGCGAGATCCTGGAGCTGAAGAACACCGTCAACACGATGGTGGACCAGCTGTCGTCGTTCGCCGACGAGGTGACCCGGGTGGCCCGGGAGGTGGGTACCGAGGGCAAGCTGGGCGGTCAGGCGCAGGTGCGCGGGGTGGCGGGCACCTGGCGGGACCTCACGGACAACGTGAACTTCATGGCGTCCAACCTCACCGACCAGGTGCGCAACATCGCCTCGGTGACCACGGCGGTGGCCAAGGGCGACCTGTCGCAGAAGATCACGGTGGACGCCCGGGGCGAGATCCTGGAGCTGAAGAACACGGTGAACACGATGGTGGACCAGCTGTCGTCGTTCGCCGACGAGGTGACCCGGGTGGCCCGGGAGGTGGGTACCGAGGGCAAGCTGGGCGGTCAGGCGCAGGTGCGCGGGGTGGCGGGCACCTGGCGGGACCTCACCGACAACGTGAACTTCATGGCGTCCAACCTGACCGGGCAGGTGCGCAACATCGCCCAGGTGGCCACCGCGGTGGCCCGCGGCGACCTGTCGCAGAAGATCACGGTGGACGCGCAGGGCGAGATCCTGGCCCTCAAGCAGACCGTCAACACGATGGTGGACCAGCTGTCGTCGTTCGCCGACGAGGTGACCCGGGTGGCCCG
>DATMJT010000510.1:0-3222 GCA_035553735.1 Pilimelia sp. | reverse complement strand
GCTCAGGTGATCGGGCTCAGCGCCCGCTTGCGGGCCCGGTGCGCGGCCACGTGCGAGCGCGTGGCGCACCGTTCGGAGCAGAACCGGCGGCAGCAGTTCGACGACGTGTCCAGGTAGACGTTGCCGCACCGGTCGTCGGCGCACACCCCGAACCGGGCGCTGCCGTACTGGCACAGCCACACCGACAGCCCCCACACCGCGCCGGCCAGGTACTCCGAGCTGACCGACGCGCCGCGGCTGGTGACGTGCATGTGCCAGTCGCACGAGTCGTGCCCGGAGATGCGGGGACGCACCGGGTACGCCTCCAGCAGCGCGTTCAGCTCGGTGACCACCTCGGCGTCGCGCCCGGCGGTGCCCAGCTCGAACACCTCGCGCAGCTTCTTCTGCGCCCGGCGCAGCACCGCAACGTCCCGCTCGGTGACCTCGTCGCGCATCCAGACGTGGTCGTCGGTGAACAGGTCGGTCAGCTCGCCGTCCAGGGATGCGTTGACCAGTTCGACCGCGGTTCGCGCGTACGCATCGAAGTCCACCCGACCACGGTAGACGACTCAGCCGGCCGGTGGCTCCGGCAGATAGTGCGGAACGAAGCGGGCGTACCCGTCGGTGATCAGGCCGGGGCTCTCCCGCAGGCCGGCGCCCGCCGCCTCGCCGCCGACGACCCAGCTGCCCAGCACGACGTGGTGGCCGTCGAAGCGCGGCAACGCCCGGAACTGCTGATAGCAGAAGCCCTCGGCGCCGTAGTCGCCGGCGCTGGCGACCTCGCCGGCGGCGGTGACGATCCGCATCCCGGCCCCCTCCCGGCCGAGCAGCGGCTTGGCCACGTACTCGGCCAGGTCGCGCGGCCCGTCGAGGTAGGCCGGCAGCAGGTAGGGGTGGTCCGGGTACAGCTCCCACAGCACCGCCAGCAGCGCCTTGTTGGACAGCAGCAGCTTCCACGCCGGCTCGATCCAGGTGGTGCCCGCGTCCGGCGCCAGCGCGACCCTGCCGTACGGCTCGGCCAGCATCCACTCCCACGGGTAGAGCTTGAAGCAGGTGTCGACGGGGGTGTCCGCGGCGTCGGTGAAGCGCCGGCCGTCCCAGCCGATGTCCAGCATCGGCAGCAGCGTCGCCCGCAGCCCGGCCTGGCGGGCGGTCTCGGCGAGGTAGCCGACCGTCATCAGGTCCTCGCCGGTCTCCTCCTCGCTGGACCACGCCAGGTGCACCACCGGCGACGGCAGCCGGCCGGCGATCCCGCGCCAGGCGTCGACCAGCCGCTCGTGCAGGCTGTTCCACTGGTCGCAGCCGGGTCGGGTGTCCTCCAGCCAGTACCACTGGACGATCGCCGCCTCGACCAGCGCCGTCGGGGTGTCGGCGTTGTACTCCAGCAGCTTCGGCGGGCCGGCGCCGTCGTACCAGAGGTCGAACCGCCCGTACAGGCTGGGCGGCTGGTCGGCCAGCGAGCGGGCGACCGCGCCGGCGGCCCAGTCCGGGATGCCGAAGTCGGCGTGGCGGCCGGTGGCCACCACGTGCTCGGCGGCGCGCACCGACATCCGGTGCAGCTCCTCGGTGGCCTCCTCCAGCCGCAGCACCTCGTCGAGGTCGAGGGCGTAGCAGGCGCTCTCGTCCCAGTACGACATGAGGCGGCCGCCGGGCAGTTCGGTGTCGGCGTAGACCAGGCCCTGTGCCCGGACGGTCGCCCGCCACCCGGCCCGGGGCGTCGAGGCCTCCCGCCGCACCCGTCAGCCGCCGCAGCCGTACGCCAGATGGGTGCCGAACCCACCGCGCCCCGGCAGCGCCGCCTGCGGGCCGGTCGCGCCGGCGGCGCCCGCCGCGCCGGCGCCGGCAGCGGGGTCGTCGGCCCGGGCCGCCGCCGGAAGGCCCGCGGCGGGCAGGACCCCCGCAGCCAGGACTCCCGCAGGCAGGGCGCCGGCCGGCAGGGCGGTCAGCAGCTGGCTGCTGACCTTGCGCACGGGGGATCGTCCGCAGTCGTCGTCATCGTCGTCGGCGAAGCCGCCGTTGCACCCGGACAGGCCGAGCGCCAGCACGGTCATCGCGCCGAGGTGGACGGTGGCCGACCGCAGCCGGCGGCGGGGACGGGACGCACTACTCACGATCATCGTTTGTACCCGACCGCCGCAAGTCCCGGTATGCGCCGACCGGACCACGACCTGCACCGACCGGCCGGTCGAGCGCTACGCTCCCCGCATGCTCCGATCGCTGATCCTCGCCGCCTCCCGGTCACCCCGGCTCGAGCGGCTTGTCGAGACGGCCCCGGTCAGCCGAGACGTGATCCGTCGCTTCGTGGCCGGTCCCACCACCGACCACGCCCTGGCGGTCGCCCGCGAGCTGACCGGCCGGGGCCTGACCGCCACCATCGACAACCTCGGCGAGGACACGCTCACCGCCGAACAGGCGGTCGCCACCCGCGACGAGTACCTTCGGTTGCTGGCCGCGCTGCGGGCGGACGGCCTCACCCCGGCCGCCGAGGTGAGCCTCAAGCTCACCGCGCTCGGGCAGAAGTTCGACGAGCAGCTGGCGTACGACAACGCCCGGGCGATCTGCGCGGCGGCCACCGAGGCGGGCACCACGGTCACCCTGGACATGGAGGACCACACCACCACCGACTCCACGCTGGAGATTCTCGGCAGGCTGCGCAAGGACTACCCGGCGACCGGGGCGGTGCTGCAGGCGTACCTGCGCCGGACCGAGGCGGACTGCCGGGAACTGGCCACCGCCGGGTCACGGGTGCGGCTGTGCAAGGGTGCGTACCGGGAGCCCGAGAGTGTGGCGTACCAGTCGCGGCTGGACGTGGACCGCTCGTACGTGCGGTGCCTCAACATCCTGATGGCGGGCCCCGGCTACCCCATGCTGGCCACCCACGACCCGCGGCTGGTGGCGATCGGGGAGGACCGCGCCCGCTGGTTCGACCGGTCGCCGGACGAGTTCGAGTTCCAGATGCTGTACGGCGTGCGCCCGGAGGAGCAGCGCAGGCTGGCGGCGGCCGGGTACACCGTGCGGGTGTACGTTCCATACGGTACGCAGTCGTACGGCTACCTGATGCGACGGCTGGCCGAGAGACCGTCCAATTTGGCGTTCTTCGTCCGGGCCGTCGGGTCCCGGAAGTGATCTCCGCCTGATTGGACGATTCGGGCCCGGCCCGGCGGCGCAGTAGTCTGCCGGGGTGCAGCAGGGGGAGGGTAGGGCGGCCGCGGAGTCCGCCGCGCCCGGCGGAGACCACGCGGC
>DATMJT010000509.1:0-3557 GCA_035553735.1 Pilimelia sp. | reverse complement strand
GGGCAGCTCCTCGGTAGGGCGGGTCAGCGAGCCCCGGCCCTCTGGCCAGGTACCCACCCCCGGCAACGGCCCGGTGAGGGGGTCGTCGGCCCAGGTCGGCGGCGCCTCCGGCTGGTCGGCCCGCGCGGTCCGCCGCTCCGGTCCCGGGTCGTCGGTGGGCTGGCCACTATCACCAGATAGGCCGCTATATCCGGTCACAATCCTCATTGCACTACGCCGCCCCGAGCAGGCGCGGGAGGTCGCCGCGCGTGTCGGGCTGTTTCCTCCGGGGACCCCGCCGGTGACTAGGCTGGCGGCCATGAGTCACGTTCTCGCGGCGGTCGCCTGGCCGTACGCCAACGGCCCGCGCCACATCGGCCACGTCTCGGGGTTCGGAGTGCCCGCCGACGTCTTCAGCCGGTACATGCGGATGGCCGGACACGACGTGCTCATGGTCTCCGGCACCGACGAGCACGGCACGCCGATCCAGGTCCAGGCCGACAAGGAGGGCGTCAAGCCCCGGGAGCTGGCCGACCGGTACAACCGGGTGATCGTCGAGGACCTGCACGGCCTGGGCCTGTCGTACGACCTGTTCACCCGGACCACCACGGGCAACCACTACGCCGTGGTGCAGGAGCTGTTCGAGGGCCTGCACCGCAACGGCTACATCGTGGCCCGCACGACCATGGGCGCCATCTCGCCCTCCACCGGCCGCACGCTGCCCGACCGCTACATCGAGGGCACCTGCCCCATCTGCGGATACGACGGCGCCCGCGGCGACCAGTGCGACAACTGCGGCAACCAGCTGGACCCGGTCGACCTCGGCAACCCCCGTTCCAAGATCAACGGCGAGGCGCCGCAGTTCGTGGAGACCGAGCACTTCTTCCTCGACCTGCCGGCCTTCGCCGAGGCGCTGGGCCGGTGGCTGGACACCCGGGACGGGTGGCGCCCGAACGTGCTGCGCTTCTCGAAGAACCTGCTCGCCGACCTCCAGCCCCGGGCCATCACCCGGGACCTGGAGTGGGGCGTGCCGATCCCGCTGGAGGGCTGGCGCGAGCGTGCCGACAAGCGGATCTACGTGTGGTTCGACGCGGTCATCGGCTACCTGTCCGCCTCGATCGAGTGGGCCCGCCGCTCCGGCGACCCGGACGCCTGGCGGCGGTGGTGGCAGCGCCCGGCCGGGACGGCCGGCGCTGGCGGGGAGCCGCGCGGCTACTACTTCATGGGCAAGGACAACATCGTCTTCCACTCGGTGATCTGGCCGGCGCTGCTGCTGGGCTACACCGGCGCCGGGGACCGCGGCGGCGAGCCGGGCGGGCTGGGCGCCCTGGAGCTGCCCACCGAGGTGGTCTCCAGCGAGTTCCTGACCATGGAGGGGCGCAAGTTCTCGTCGTCGCGCTCGGTCGTCATCTACGTGCGGGACTTTTTGGAGCGCTACGACGCCGACGCGCTGCGCTACTTCATCGCCGTGGCCGGACCCGAGTCGCAGGACACCGACTTCACGTGGGCCGAGTTCCTGCGCCGCAACAACGACGAGCTGGTGGCGGGCTGGGGCAACCTGGTCAACCGGTCCATCTCGATGGCGGCGAAGAACTTCGGCGAGATCCCGCCGGCCGGTGAGCTGACCGAGGCGGACCGGGCCCTGCTGGAGGTGGCGCGGACCGGCTTCGGCACCGTGGGCCGGCTGATCGAGCAGCACCGGCAGAAGCAGGCGATCGGCGAGGCGATGCGGGTGGTCGCCGAGGCCAACAGGTACCTCTCCGACCAGGCCCCCTGGAAGCTCAAGGAGGACAAGGAGCGGATGGGCACCGTGCTGCACGTCGCCCTGCAGGTGGTCAGCGACGCCAACACGCTGCTGACCCCGTTCCTGCCGCACTCCGCCCAGCGGGTCCACGAACTGCTCGGCGGGCAGGGCGTGCACGCCCCGATGCCCCGCATCGAGCAGGTCGAGGACCTGGACGCCGGGCCCGCGTACCCGATCCTGACCGGCGACTACACGGTGGGCGCGCGTTGGGAGTCGGTGCCGCTGCCGGTCGGGCGGGCGCTGGCCGCGCCGACGCCGGTCTTCCGCAAGCTGGACCCGTCGATCGTGGAGGAGGAGCTGGCCCGGCTGGGCGGGTGAGCGGCCGGGCCGCGGCCCGACCCGGCTGGGCGACCGCGCCGGGCCGTGCGGGTGGGCGCGCCGGCTACAGCGGGTACGGGAAGTCCCGGGCCTCGCGCGCCGTGACCTCGGCCTGCGGGGCCCACGCCTCGTAGACGCCCCGCTCGCAGCAGCGCGCGCCGAGCCGGGCCACCGCGTCCGGCTCCGGGTCGGACAGCCGGACCCGCAGCCAGGCGCCCTCCTCGCGCACCACCGTGCACCGGGTCTCCCGCCAGAGCACGAAACCGGTCCGCCGGGCCAGCGCCTCCACCGGATGGCGGGCGGCCCGGCTCATCGCCACGACGCGGAACTCGTCCGGCGGATCGGCCACCGCGTCGTGCTCGACGCCGCGGAACAGGCCGACCAGCCGGCTGCCGACCGTCGCCGCGCCGGCCGGTACCGGCACGTACTCCTGGTCCGGGTTGATGTCCGGCAGCCCGCGCAGCAGGTGCTGCCAGCGTGGGCCCGCCATGCGCAGCCAGCCCCGCTGCTCCGGGTGGTAGCTGTACAGCGTGACCTCCTCCCCGTGGGGGGTGTAGGCCAGCAGCGCGGCGTTGGCCGGCAGCGGCAGGTCGGCCAGGTCGGCGGTGACGTACTCCGGGATGAGGTGCTGGGCGCTGGGCGTGAAGCCGGTGCCCAGCACCGGCGGGCCCAGCCGTTCGTGCGCGGGCATGGCCGGTAGCCCGGGGTGCCGGTGCCGGTCGGGGATCTCGTAGTCGCGGCCGTCCACCGCCCGCCAGCGCAGCGCGAACGCCACGTCCGGGGAGTCCGCGGCGGTGTCCGGGTCGGTGCGCAGCAGGCGCAGGTCCTCCGGCGTGCGCAGGTGCGCCACGTCGTACTCCCGGTGGCAGAAGCCGGCGGGCAGCCAGCCGCGCAGGTACCCGGCGAGCTGGTGCGCCGACAGCGCCTTGACCATCCGGGTACCGCGCCGCACGGTGACGGTGCGCCGGATCCCGGCCACGACCGCGGCCTCGGCCGGCTCCGGGCGCTGGCACATGCGGTGCACGTCCGCCCAGCCCCGCGCGCGGCTCAGCGGCGCCCACAGCGGGTTGTCGGCGGGTTCACCGGCCGACCCCTGCACCACGGCCACGTCGCTGGCGTGGACGAACCGGTGCCAGCCGGCGCCCGTGCGGGTCGGCTGGAACCCCGGCCCCGGCGCCGCGCTGTGCAGTGCGAAGGCGGCGCCGCGGGCCACCTCCTCGGCCGGGTAGACCGCCCCGCCGAACGCCACCCGCAGCTCCGACCGCGCCCGGACGTCCGCCGGGCCGTACGCCGCCGATGGGGTCACCCCGCCACCGTAGGTGCGGCGGGTGCCGGGCCGGTGAACGGACGGTGTCCGATGGGCGCCGCGCCGACCGGGCCCGGCCCGCCGGCCCCGGCGGGTGGGCCGACGCGGATATGTGATGCTGGCGGGGAGATGAGCGAGCCGACCCCGACC
>DATMJT010000508.1:0-2354 GCA_035553735.1 Pilimelia sp. | reverse complement strand
GTGTAGGTGACGACGAGGCCGGAGGCGGTGAGGGCGTAGATGCAGCCGATCACCAGGCCGACGACGGTCAGGGCGAGGAAGGTGCTCACCGCTCGCCACCCTCCGCCAGGAGGCACCGCGGGGTCGGCTCGACCCACTGCTGGAGCCGCCCGGGAGCCGGGCGGCAGCGTGCTGTGGCTGGGGCCCGCACGGCAACCTCCGCAATATTGGATAAAGTAGACGGAGTGAACCACGTCACTCTGCCGCTGTCAGCAGGCTTCGACGGACAGCCCGCGATCCCTGCCTGACGCGCCCACGGCGGGGGCGCTCCCCGGCTAGGAGACTGCTGAACTACGGCTGTGTGGGCGGGGCGCCTCGCGGCAGTCGGGCTGCAAACGGTCTCACCGATGGGGGTCGACCAGAGGTCGCCCCGCCATCGGGCGGGTTGCCGGAGCCGGTGTGGGCCGGTCAAGGGCTTGGGACGGTGGTGGAGGGTGTGTTGTTGAGCCCGTGGGGGCTGTCAGGCCAGCGCCCAGGCTCCGTCGTGCCGGACGAGGCCTAGCTTGAGCAGTCGGCGCAGGTTGAGGCCGGCGGTGCGGGTGTGTAACCAGGCGTTGTTCTTCGCGACGCCGCGGTAGCGGACTTTGCGGTTGCCGCCGACGACGAGCCAGGCGATGGAGCGTTCGACCATCGGCCGGTGCTGACGGTAGGTCGACTGCCACTGCGGGTCTCTCGCGCGTTGACGATGCTTGCGCTGCAACGCGTCGTGCTCGTGCAGGGCCAGTGTGCGGCCCTTGTTGCTGGTGGTGCACTGGGTCACGAACGGACAGCTGCGGCAAGCCACTCCGAACACGACTTTGCGCGCGGTTGTGATGTTGCGGGTGGTGCCTGCCGGGCAGGTTGCTGTCCCAGCGGCCTCGTCGACGATGAAGTCGTCAAGCTCGAATCCGCCGGCGACGGCGGGCCGCGTGGGCCACGGCTTGACTGCCGGGACGTGCCCGGCCCGCTCGAGCATGTCCAGGACCTCTCCGGTGCCGTAGGCGCTGTCGCCGAGCACCTCCACCGGCCCGGTCACGCTGTCATCGCCCTTGAGCAGCGCGACGCCGATCGTGCCGTCGGCAGCCTCCGCGCCGGTGGCCTTGGTCAGTTCGCAGCCGGTGATCAGGCCGGTGTCGGGCTCGACCGCGAGGTGGGCCTTGAACCCGTCCTGGCGTCGGGAGACGGTCTTGTGCGCGTGCCGCGCGTCAGGGTCGACGACGCTGATCACCCGGTCCTGGGCGACCTTGCGCACGATCTCCCAACGCCCGTCGGTGCCGTCGCTGCCCTCAGCCGGTTCGACGTCCTGCCCCGCGATCAGTGCCAGCAGCGCCACCGTTCGGGCAGCCTGCTCGTCCAGCTCCCAGCTCGACACGACCTCCAGCAGCGCCAGCGCGTCCCGCACCAGCGCGTCGACGAGCACCGCGCGGGCTTCGCTGTCGTCCCAGGCGATCTGCGGCTTGCCTGGGTCGTCGTAGTCATGGGCGTTGCAGCGTTGCGCGACGACCACGTCGGCGCCGGGGACTTCCCGCCGGACCTTGCGGATGATCGCGATCAGCTGCGTGACGGTGTCCTGCGTGGCGACCGCGTCATCGAGCACGGTCGAGTCCAACGCCCGGCGGGTCTTGCCCTTGAGCACTCCGGTCTCGGCCACCACCGTCCGGACCGCGTCGAAGATCCGGTTCGGCCGGTCCGACGCCGCCAGCCGCTTGCGCCAGTAGGTCAACGTCGAGGCATCGAAGCCGGCATGCCCGACCGGCAGACCACACGCCACCTTCCACCGCAGGTCGGTCCGGACCGCAGCCATCGCCTCCCGATCCGACAGGCCATGCAGCGCCTGCAACACCAGGATCGACGCGGCGATGTCCGCCGGCATCGACGGCCGGCCACGCCCTGAAGGAAACAAGTCACCGAACATCTCCGTCGGGAACAGCACCCTGCGGTGCGCGGCCAGCAACGCGAACACGCTGCCCGGCTCGACCAAATGACCCGCGACCGACTCGGCATCAAGGAGCTCACGTTCATCAAGCGGACGACCCTGCATCCGCACATCGTCCCAACCCCGTGATCAAGGGCTGGGACGACACGCTTTGTTCAGCAGTCTCCTAGAGCGCGACCGGGCTCTGCCCCTCGCCGCTCTCCAGGCCCTGCGCGAAGTGCGACAGCGGCACGACCACGAACAGGCCCTGCGCCCGGAAGACCACGGTGCCGTCCGGTGCCGTCGCCTCGCAGGAGCAGAAGACCTTGCGCCCGTCCCGCCGGTCGACCCGCCCGCGCACGGTGTAGGCGGTGCCGACGAGCACCGGCTGGAGGTAGTCCACCTCCAACCGGCGCGTCAC
>DATMJT010000507.1:0-22623 GCA_035553735.1 Pilimelia sp. | reverse complement strand
GCCACGAGATGTCCCGCCCGTTCGACCTGGCCCGCCCGCCGCTGGCCCGCGGGCTGCTGGTGCGGCTGGCCGACACCGACCACGTGCTGCTGCTCGCCGCCCACCACATCGTGTGCGACGACGCCTCTCTGGGCCTGCTGTGCGACGAGCTGGCCGCCGCCTACAGCGCGCTGGTGGCCGGCGCCGACCTGCCCGCCGACCCGCCGGCCGTGCAGTTCGGCGACTACGTGCGGTGGCTGGCGGGGCGGGATCCGGCGGTGGTCCGCCAGCAGGAGGGCTACTGGCGGGACCGACTCACCGGCGCACCGGCGACGCTGGACCTGCCCACCGACCGGCCGCGCCCGGCCCGGCCCGGCAACGCCGGCGGCGCCCACCCGTTCGCCCTGCCGGCGCACCTGGTCGAGGCGACCGCGGCCCTGCGCCGGCGGGAGAGGTGCACCTCGTTCGCGGTGTTCCTCGCCGCGTTCGCGGCGGTGCTGTCGCGGCACAGCGGCCAGGACGACGTGGTGATCGGGGTCGCCGCGGCCAACCGGCCGCTGCCCGAGCTGGAGTCGATGGTCGGCATGTTCGTCAACACCCTGGCGCTGCGGGTCGACCTGGCCGGCGACCCCACCCTGCGGGAGGTGCTGCGCCGGGCCCGCGACGCCGCCATCGGCGGGCTCGCGCACGGCGAGGTGCCGCTGGAGCGGGTGACCGAGCTGGTGCGACCGGAGCGCGGCCTCGGCCGGCATCCGCTGTTCCAGGTGATGCTCGTGCTCAATGCCCGCGGCGGCGCGACCGGGCCGGTGATGTCCGGGCTGACCGTGCGGCCCGCCGGCCTGGCGGACGGCACGGCCCGCTTCGACCTCACGCTGGTGGTGGCGGACGCCGGAGACCGGCTGACCGGCCAGCTCGACTACGACGCCGACCTGTTCGAGCCGGCGACCGCGGGCCGGCTGGTGGCCCACCTGGAGCAGGCCGTGGCGGCCCTGGCCACGGAGCCGGACCGGCGCCTGTCGGACCTGGCGCTGGTCACTCCGGCGGAGGCGGCGCTGCTGCGCCGGGGCCTGCACCCCGATGACCCGGTGACGCCGCCGGCCACCGCTGCCCGGCCGGACCCGGCCGCCGCATCGGCCGCCACCCGGCCGGACCCGGCCGCCGGATCGGCCGCCACCCGGCCGGACCTGGCCGCCGGATCGGCCGCCGCCCGGCCGGCGCTCGTGCACGACCTCGTCGCCGCGCAGGCCGCGCGCACCCCGGACGCGGTCGCGGTGCTCGCCGGCGACACCGCCCTGACCTACCGCGAGCTGGACCGGCGGGCCAACCACCTGGCCCGGCGCCTGCGGGCCGAGGGCGTCGGCCCCGAGACGCGCGTGGCGCTCGCGCTGCGGGCCGGTCCGGCGGCCACGGTCGGCCTGCTGGGCATCCTCAAGGCCGGCGCGGCGTACCTGCCCGTCGACCCGGAGCACCCGCACGAACGCCTGGCCGCCCTGCTCGCCGACGCGGCGGCCACGGTCGTGGTCACCGACGCCGCCCACCGGGCGCGCCTGCGCGACCTCGCCGGCACCGTGCTGTGCCCGGACGACGGCGAGTCCGACGCCCCGCCGGCGGGGCACCCGCACCCGGACGGGCTCGCGTACGTGATCTACACCTCGGGATCGACGGGCGCGCCCAAGGGGGTCATGGTCTCCCACGCCACGCTGACCGCGCTCACGCTCGCCTTCCGCGACGTCCACGGCTTCGGACCCGGGCAGCGGATCCTCATGATCCCTCCGCTGACGTTCGACGCCTCCGTGGGCGACGTCTTCCCCGCGCTGGCCAGTGGCGCGGCCCTGGTCGTGCACCCGGAACCGGCCGCGCTCACCGGCCCGGCACTGCTCGACCTGTGCGCGCGGCGCGGCGTCACCGCCGTGGACGCGCCCGCGGCCCTGTGGCAGCGCTGGGTGGAGGACCTGGCCGGGCTGCGGCCGCCGGCGGACTCGCCGCTGGCGGTGATGATGGTGGGCGGCGAGCGGGTGCCGGCCGCCACCCTGGACGCCTGGACCCGGATCACCGGGGGGCGGGTGGCCTTCTACAACCACTACGGGCCCACCGAGGCGACCGTCTGCGCCACCGTCCACCGGGCCGGGGACGCCGAGCCGGCCGACGGGCACGTCCCCATCGGCCGACCGCTGCCGCACGTGCGGGCGTACGTGCTCGACAGGCGCCGGCGGCCCGTCCCGGCGGGCGCGCGCGGGGAGCTGTACCTCGGCGGCGGCTGCCTGGCCCGCGGATACCTCGGTCGGCCGGGGCCCACCGCGTGCGCGTTCGTGCCCGACCCGTACGCGCCGGTGCCCGGGGCCCGCATGTACCGCACCGGTGACCTCGTCCGACTACGCCCCGACGGGCGGCTGGAGTTCCTCGGCCGGGTGGACCGCCAGCTCAAGATCCGGGGCCATCGGGTCGAGCCCGCCGAGGTGGAGGCCGCGCTGCGCCGGCACCCCGCGGTCGGCGAGGCGGTGGTGGTCGGCCGCGGGCAGCGCCTCGTGGGCTACGTCGTGCCGGCCCCGGACGCCCCGGCCGCCGACCCGGAGCAGCTGCGCGCCTTCCTCCGCGCCGGCCTGCCGGAGTACCTGGTGCCCGCCCGGATCGTGGTGCTGGACGCGCTGCCGCTGACCCCGCACGGCAAGGTGGACGAACGGCGGCTGCCCACCGGCGAGGAGGACGTCGCGGCGGCGTTCGTGGCGCCGCGCACCCGCACCGAGCGACGGCTCGCCGCGGTCTGGGCGCAGACACTGGGCCGCGACCGCGTCGGCGCGACCGACGGCTTCTTCGACCTCGGCGGCCACTCGCTGCTGGCCGCCCCGCTGCTGCGCCGGGTGCGTGCCGAGTTCGGCGTCGACCTGCCGCTGCGGGCCGTGTTCGAGGCGCCCCGGCTGGACGCCTTCGCCGCCCTCGTCGAGTCCGCGGCGGCCGGCGGCGGCGGGGTGGCGTGCGCCGAGGCGGACGCGGCGCCGCGCCGAACGCAGCCGGCCGCGGACCCCGGCGGCTCCGCCAAGCCGGCGGTGGGCTCCGGCGGCCCGGCGGCGCCGTACCGGGCCGACAGCGGCCGAGGCCCGGCGGACCTGCGGGCCGAGGCCGTCCTGCCCGACGACGTCGCCGCCGACCTCGCCCCGTACCGGGCGGCGGCCGAGCCGGCCCACGTCCTGGTCACCGGCGCCACCGGCTTCCTCGGGGCGTACCTGCTCGACCACCTGCTGCGGCACACCGCGGCCGACGTGCACTGCCTGGTCCGGGCCCGCACCGACGTCGCCGCGGTCGACCGCGTGGAACGCAACCTGCGCCGCTACGGGCTGTGGCGTCCGGAGTACACCGCCCGCATCGTGGCGCACCCCGGCGACCTGACCCAGCCCCGCCTGGGCCTGTCCCCCGCCGCCTTCGCCGCGCTCGGCGACCTGGTGGACGTCATCGTCCACAACGGCGGTGAGGTGCACTTCCTGCACCCGTACCAGCGGCTGCGGCCCGCCAACGTGCACGGCACCGTGGAGGTGCTCCGGCTGGCCGGGCGCGGCCGGACCAGCGCCGTGCACCACGTGTCGACGCTGGGCGTCTACCTGTGCCCGGCGTACGCCCGCGGGCGGGTCACCGAGGCCGACCCGCCGGACGAGCCGGACGGGCTGTGGGGCGGCTACCACCAGAGCAAGTGGGTGGCCGACCGGCTCGTCCGGGCGGCGCGGCGGCGCGGGCTGCCGGTCTCGGTGCACCGCCCGGCCCGGGTCACCGGGGACAGCCGCACCGGCGCCGGCAACCCGGACGACTACTTCACCCGCCTGCTCGCCACGTTCGCGCAGGTGGGCGCGGTACCGGAGCTGGCCCACGACGAGGACCTCGCGCCGGTGGACCACATCGCCGCGGCGATCGGCCGGCTCACCCGCCGGCCCGACGCGCTGGGGCGCGACTTCCACTACTACAACCCGCGGACCGTCACGTACCCGCAGATCGCCGACGCGCTGCGGGACCGGGGACGGCCGGTGCGCCTGCTGCCGTACCCGCAATGGCGCGCCGAGGTGCTCCGGCGCGCGGAGCGCCCGGCGGGGGTCGCCCTCGGCCCGTTCGTCGCCGGCCTGCCGGCGACCGCCGGCCCCCGGGAGCACCCCGAGTTCGACTGCTCCCGCACCGAGCACGACGCCGGACTGGCCGCCCCGCCGGCCGGACCACAGCTGCTCGGCAGGTACCTCGATGCCCTTCTCCGAAGTGGACAGGTCGGATGACGCGACCGTACGGCGCCGGCCTGGGCCGGTTCGGCGTCCTGTGGCTGGGCCAGCTCGTCTCGCTGGTCGGCTCCAGCCTGACCTCGTTCGTCCTCGGGGTGTGGGTCTACCAGCGCACCGGGTCGGCCACCCAGTTCGCGCTCATCGCCCTGGCGGCCGTGGTCCCCGGCATCCTGGTCGCCCCGCTCGCCGGGTCGCTGGCCGACCGCCTCGACCGACGCCGGCTGCTGATCCTGAGCGACCTGGGGGCCGCCGTGCCGACCCTGGCCCTCGCCGGGCTGCTCTGGGCCGGCGAGCTGGCGGTGTGGCACATCTACGTGACGGCGGCCGTCGGTGCCCTGTGCGGCGCCGTCCACATGACGGCCTACCACGCGCTGGTGCCGTCGCTGGTCCCCCAGCGCCACCTCGGCCGGGCCAACGGGTTGGCCCAGGTGAGCCAGGCCGCACAGATCGCCGCGCCACTGGCCGCCGGGACGCTGCTCGGCACGGTCGGCCTCAGGGGCGTGATCGTCATCGACCTGGTGTCCGCGGCGGTGGCCATCGCCGTGCTGCTCGCGCTGCGGCTGCCGGCCGCGGTGACCGCGGCACCGGGCGCCGGGCAGCCGGCCTCGCTGCGCGCCGACGTCGGCCACGGCTGGCGGTACCTGCGCGCCCGGCCCGGGCTGTTCGGGCTGGTGTTGCTGTTCGGCGCGTTCAACTTCCTGTTCGCCCTGGCCGGCATCCTGGTCCAGCCGCTCATCCTCTCCTTCAGCTCACCGGCCACGCTCGGCGTGCTCATGTTCGTCGGCGGCAGCGGGCTGTTCGTGGGCGGGCTCGCGATGGGCGTGTGGGGCGGACCGCGGCGCCGGGTGCGGGCGGTGCTGATCGTGCTGGCGCTCGACGCCGTCACCCTGGCCCTGCACGGGCTGCGCCCCTCACCCTGGCTCATCGCGGTCGTCGCCCCCGCGTTCCTGGTGACCCTGCCGGTGGTCAACGCCACGGTGATGACCGTGCTGCAGACGAAGGTGGAGTCCGCCTCGCTGGGTCGGGTCATCGCCACCGCGCGGATGGTCGGCCAGTCGGCCATGCCGCTGGCGTACCTGCTGGCCGGGCCGCTGGCAGACCGGGTCGCCGAACCGGCGATGCGCCCCGGCGGCCCGCTGGCCGGCAGCGTCGGCCAGCTCATCGGGGTGGGGCCCGGCCGCGGCATCGCCCTGGTGTTCTGGGGCATCGGCGCCGCCACGCTGCTGGTCGCGGTCGCCGGGGCGCTGGCCCCCCGGCTGCGGGCCGTCGAACGGGAGCTGCCGGACGCGCTGGCCGAACCTCCGGCCCAACCCCAGAGCCGCGCGGCGGCCGAACCCCCGGGCCGCGCGGCGGCCGAACCCCCGGGCAACGGCGCGGCCAGCCGGCCCGCCCACGGGGACCGGCCCGGCCACGGCCGCCAGCCCGTCCCGACCCGCCGCGCAGCAGAGGAGACCGACACGTGCCGCTGAACCTCGACCCCGCAGAGGCCGCGCCGTACCTGGAGGCCAACACCGCGCCGGCCCCGCATCTGGACTTCCTCACCGCGGTCGCCTTCCGCACCGCCGGAGCCGCGCTGCGCCTGGGCGTCTTCGAGGCGCTCGCCGACGGTCCCCTGCCGGCCGGGTCGGTCGCCGACCGCACGGGCACCGACGTACGCGGCGTCCAGCTGCTCCTGGAGGCGCTGGTCAGCTTCGGCTACGTCGTCCGCACGGCCGGCGGGTACGCCAACAGCCCGGTCGCCGCCCGCTGGCTGCGCCGCGACGACCCCGACGGCTACGCCACCATCCTGTCCTTCTGGCACACGCTGGTCACCGACCTCTGGACCGACCTGGAGCAGTCCGTGCGGGACGGGGTGCCGGCGCGGGACTTCTACACGTGGCTGGACCGGCACCCCGACACGCTGCGGGAGTTCCAGAGCATTCTCGACCGCATGGCCGGTCGGCAGGCCGACGAAGTCGTCCCGCTGGTCCCGGTGCCGGCCACCGGCGGACGGCTGCTCGACCTGGGTGGCGGGCACTGCCGCTACAGCATCGCCTTCTGCCTTCGCCACCCGGGGTTGCACGCGACCGTCGTGGACTCCGCCGCACCGCTGGCCATCGGCGCGGCCGCCGTCGCCGCGGCGGGGCTCGGCGACCGCGTCACCGCGGTCGCGGGCGACTTCCTGACCGCCGATCTGGGTCAGGGCTACGACGTCGCCCTGCTGTTCAACGTGGTCCACGGCGGCACCCCCGCCCAGGTCGCCGGTCTGCTGCGCCGGGTGGCGGCGGCGCTGCGCCCCGGAGGCGTGGCCGTGCTGCTGGAGCCGCTGTCCGACCACGCCGCCGACGCCGGGGCGGCGGCCGAGGCGTTCGTCCGGACGTTCAGCCTCCACCTGTTCCACACCCAGGGCGGCCAGGTCTACGCCGCGCCGGAGCTGTCCCGCTGGCTCGCCGAGGCCGGCTTCGGCGAGGTCCGCCGGCACCGGCTCACCGGCTCCGAGATCGACCACCTGCTGATCGCGGCCACCAGCGCCCCGGCCCGGCCGGACCCCGCCGCGTCGGTCAGCCGCCCGGTGCGGCGTAGGCGGTGAAGCGCGGCATGCCCGGGCGCGGTCCGTACGGCACCGTCGGGGCCTCGCCGCCGGACGTATGGCGCCAGGCCACCGGGGCGTCCGGCGGTGGCGGCACCCCCGGGCAGCGGGCTCCGGGCGGTGGCGTACGCCTGGAGACGAGGTACCGGTCGACCGTGTCGGTGGTGCACTCGCTACGGCCGTAGACGCCGTGGCCCCAGCCCTCGTAGGTCAGCAGCACGGCCTGGCCGCGCAGCTGGCGGGCGACGCTGCGCGCCCACAGGATGCCGGTGGCCGGGTCGTGTGCCCCGTTGACCAGCAGGATCGGGGTGTCGCCGCGCGGGCGCAGCGGCCGCTGGGGGTTGGCCACCCGGGACGGCCAGCCCAGGCACGCGGCGACCGCTTCCAACGCGATGGTGCTGTACCTCATGTCCGGGGCCAGCCGCGCCATCTCCCGCCGATGGCGGGCGTACTCGCGGTAGTCGCGGACCGGCAGCCGCCAGTCCTGGCAGAGCACCGCCCGGTACGCGGCCCCACGGACGTCCGCCGCGGTGCGCCGGGGCGTCGCGGCAGTGCCCGCCCGGCCCGGCAGGCCCGCCGTGCGCGGCCAGAGCGTCGTCCCGGCTCCGTCGGCCGCGGTCGGGGTGCCGCGCAGCCGTCCGAGCGGCTCCCCGATCCGTGCCGCGGGCACCCGGCCGGCGTCGAGCCGCACAAGCTCCTGGGCCAGCCGGAACCAGGCGGGGGGATGCAGCAGCGCCAGCGCCCCGTCGATGAGGTCCCAGGAGGTCAGCGGCACGGTGGGGGCGGACGGGTGCGTCAGCTCGCCGCGGTCGGCCCGCCGCAGCAGATCGTGCCACAGTGCACGGACGTCCCGGCCGAACAGCGCGCAGCGCCGGTCCCGCTGGCAGCCGCGGACGAACTCGGTGAAGGAGTCCTGCGCGGCGACGGTGGAGGTGTACAGGAACTCCCGGGTGCCCAGGCTGTGGTCCATGTTGCTGTCCAGCGCCAGCGCCCGCACCCGGTCCGGGAACAGCTGGGCGTACTGCTGGCCGACCAGGGTGCCGTACGAGCCCCCGTAGTAGGTGAGCGTGGACTCCCCGAGCGCGGCCCGGATGGCGTCGACGTCGCGGACCACGCTCAGCGTGTCCACGTGGTCGATCAGCGGCCCGGTGCGCCGGCGGCAGTCCGCCCCCAGCCGCCGGTGGTACGCCGCCATCGCGGCGAGGTCGGCCTGGCTGCGCAGGTCCGGCGACGGCGCCTGCAGCAGCAGGTCCGGCGAGCAGCGCACCGGGTGGCTGCGCCCCACCCCGCGCGGGTCGAAGCCCACGATGTCGAACCGCCGGGTCAGCTCCGGGCTGAAGTAGTCGCGGAACAGGACGAAGTCCACCCCGGAGAGCCCGGGCCCGCCGGGGTTGACCAGCAGCGAGCCGATGCGGGCCCGGGGGTCGCCGGCCGGGCGGCGGGCGACGGCCACGTCGATGGTCGCGCCGTCGGGCCGGGTCCAGTCGACGGGCACCCGCACGGTGCCGCACTGGACGGTGGTGTCCTCGGGGCAGGGCATCCAGGCGATCGCGGGCGGTCGGGCGGCCGCGACGCCGGGCTCGACCAGCACGGTAGGCGCCAGCAGGGTCCCGACGACCGCCGCGAGGGTGAGCACGCGGGTGACTGTTCGCACACGTATCCTCCGGTCCGTCATGATCGCGTAGGAGAGGACCGCGCGTGACGCGTCTCCCCCTTCGCGCCAACAGCTACATCGTGGTACGCGCGCGCCACCCGGCCGTCGAGCGTGTCGGCAGGGGGCGGGCGGTGCCGGCGGCCTCCGGGGTGATGCCGGCGTGGGGCACACTGCTGGCCATGGCGGACGTGGCTGAGCTGGTGCGCACGATGGATCCGGGGCGGTTCGCCCTGTTGGCGCTGGTCGAGAACGTCGCGGCGGTTCTCGGCGGCACCACACGTTCCGCGACGCCCGTCCGGTCACCGTGTTCGCGCTGCACCCGCTGACGGCCACCACGCGCGCCCGGAGTACAACCTCGGCTTCTACACCACCGTGTGGGACCGGCTCTTCCGGACGCTGGAGCCGGACTACGACGCACGCCGTGCCGCCGCCGTCCCCGCGCCCTACTGACACCGTCGGGGCAGGCCCGGGTCGGGCCGGCGGCCGCGTAGCGCCCGGCGGCGGAGGCGGCGGCGCCCGTCCCCCGGCGGCCCGCCCTCACCGACGATGGGCGCGCCGCCACACCGCTAGTCGACCGAGCGCAGCAGGCTCTCGATGGCTTGGAGGCGCTGGTGAACGCGGGTGAGCTCACCCGCGACGTCGGCGGTGTGCCTGTCGACGCGCTCGGCCAGCTCCTGGTACAGCGCGCGCTGGGCACCTGCGGCTTCCGCCTTGCGCGCCTGGTAGGAGAAGTACTGCCGCGCGACGAGGACCAGCGCGGTCGACGGGATCACAATCGAGATCGCGAGGATCAGGACCTGGGTCACGTGGCGGCTCCGGGTTGCGTTCCGGTGGGAGAGTCGGCGGGCGGCTGGTCGTCGGATGCGGCGATCGCCGCGCTGATGGTTTCCGCGTTCAGGACGAAATGGAACGCTTCGAGCTGGTAGACCTTCAGCGCCTTGCCGTCGGTAGACAGTTCGAGGTGGCCGGTTATCAGCCCGGCCTTCTCCAACTTGTCCAGATGCATGTGCAGCAGGGGCCGGCTCACCCCGAGGTCCCGGGCGAGCTGGCTGACATAGCCGGGCCGCGCATGCAGCCTGGCGAGCAACCGCAGGCGGTGAGGGTTGGACATCGCCGCGAGGACCTGCAGCAGACGTTCCTGATCCGACAAGCGGCCCCACCTCCCCAGGGAGCGTACCAACTAACATGCGTAATAGAAAGTTGACACGTGTAGGGAGTTGCCTCACCATGTAAACCATGGCTTCACTCGACCAGGTCACCGTCGCCGCCGGCGCACCGCGGCCTCCAGGCCCGACCGCCCTCGGGGCCCGGCTGCTCGGGCCCGATCTGGCACGTGGCGGGATGCTACTTCTCATCGCCCTGGCCAACGTCCACGCCTTCGCCTACGGGTTCGTTCCGGGGTTCCGCGGCTACCCCACCGAGCAGTCGGTGCTCGATCGGATCCTGGTCTTCGCCCAGATGGTGCTCGTCGACGGGCGCGCGTTCCCGCTGTTCGCGGCCCTGTTCGGCTACGGCCTGGTGCAGCTGGCGCAGCGCCGCGGGGAGCACGGCTGCGCGGGCGACACGGTTCGCCTCCTGCGTAGGCGCGGATGGTGGCTGATCGCCATCGGCGTCGCCCACGCCATGCTCCTGTTCACAGGCGACATCGTGGCACTGTACGGGTTGGTGGGCGTCGCCATCTCCGCAGCGGTGGTCCGCGGTACCGATCGCCACCTGCTCGTCGTGGCGGCGTGGCTGGCGGTGCCGGCGTTGGCTTTCGGCGCGGTCCGCGGGCTGCCCGCCTCGACGCTGGGCCACGTCGAGGCGGTGACGGCGACACCGGTCGTCTTCGACGGTGCCCTGCTGGAGGACCTGGGCACGCGCTGCGCCGAGTGGATAATCGGCATCGGCCGCGTCCTGGGCCTCGCGCCAGCGGTCCTGCTCGGCGCGTGGGCCGCTCGCAAGAGGGCACTGAGTAGCCCGCAGGCCCATCGTCGGACCCTGCGATGGACGGCGGCGTCCGGCCTCACGCTCGGTGTCGCCGGAGGTGTGCCTGCGGCGATGATGGCCGCAGGGTTATGGGCCGAGCCGTCGACCGCCACCAGCCTGACCGCGGGCCTGCTCCACCTCGCCAGCGGATATGCGGTAGCCGCGGCATACATCGCGTTCTTCGCGCTGGGTGCCGCGCACCTGGCCCGTCCGGTGGGACCGGTGGCGCGCGCGGTGGCAGCAACCGGTCAACGATCCCTGACGTTCTACCTCGGTCAGTCGGTCCTGTTCCTGCTCATCCTGGATCCGGCATTCGTCGGGCTCGGGAACCGGATCTCGATCTGGCTCGCGGGGCTCATCGCCACCGGCGTCTGGGTGGCCGGTCTTCTCACCGCCGCGGTCCTGGACCGCGGCGGCGTACGGGGTCCGGCAGAAACCTTCCTGCGCTGGGCCACCTACCAGAGGCGCTAGCCCCCGCCCGCGGGTTCCCGCACGACCCGGCGGTCCCCGGTCGGGCAACCACGGTGGCAACCACAGTGGCGGCCGCCGGTGCGCGCTCAGCCAGTGGTGGCCGATGGTCGCTACTGTTCTGCGTGGTCTCAGCCGGCAGTGCGTGGGAGGTCACCATGTCCGTCGAGCGCCGGGCGGGAACGCCGCGGCTTCCGCCGCGCTGGTTCATCCGGCTGTTCTGGGCGGTGCACCGGGGCGTGTACCGCGTCGTCGGCGGCCGGGTCGCGCTGTGGCGACCACGGGCCAAGGGCTGGGGCACGCTGCGGCTGACCACAACCGGCCGCCGCACCGGCCGACGGCGCAGCGTCATCATCGCGTACTTCCAGGACGGTGCGAACCTGGTCTCGCTGGCGATGAACGGGTGGGGAGAGGGCGAGCCCGCCTGGTGGCTCAACCTGCAGGCGCACCCGGACGCGGCTGTCGATCTGGTCGACGGGCGGCGACTGGTGCGTGGTCGCGCCGCGGTAGGCGACGAGCGGCTACGGCTGTGGGCCCGCTGGTGCGAGATCAACACTAACCTGGACGCCTTCGCGGCGCGACGGTCGTCCGAAACCGCGGTGGTGGTCCTGGAGCCCCGACCGGACGCATCCGGCCCGTCTCCGGCGACTGCGGGTGGCTGATCGGCCGACGGCCCACGCCGGGTCCGCCTCCAGCCACGTGAGCTGCCCCTGGTTGGAGTCTCGGCGGCCACGCCGGCCCCGGCGGCCGCAGTGCCCGCGGAGGCCCTCGTGCGACGTCCACGCCGCGCTGCCCGACCGGACCCGGTTACGGTGCGGGGCGGCCCGGTCGTGGCCGCCTGCCCGGCCGGGTGGAAATCGTCGGGCCTCACTCGTACGGTGGCACCACACCACGAAGGGCGAGGGCGGTGCGATGAGCCACGGTGCGATCGGGGGTAGGCAACGCGACGCTCAACCGCTGCTGCGGTACGCGACCCACGCCACGCACGCGCCCGTCTACCGCGCGATCGTCGACCTGTTCGCCGAGGCCGCGGCCGGCTACGCCAGCCGGCTCCGCCCGGAGGACGTCCACGCGGGGCTCCTGGCCCAGGCGGAGCCGGTCGACGACGACCCCACGGCGACACCACTGACCGTGGCCGAGGTCGCCGAGCGCCTCGACCGGCTCGTCGAGTGGGGCAACCTGTCCCGCGACCACGACTCGGCCCGGGCGACGACGCTGGACGCGTACGAGCGGGTGGCGTTCGTCTACGACCTCACCCCGGGCGGCGAGGCGGCGCACGAGGCGCTGCAGGCGCTGGAGGAGGGGCTGCGTCGGGTCGGCGGACTGCAGTCCGTGGCGCTGCGCCAGATCGACGAGCTGCTGACGGAGTTGCACCAGCTCCTGCTGGCGCCCGAGCCGGACGGCCCACGCGCCTACGCGGTCTGCGAGGACCTGCACGCCCGGTTCAAGAGCCTGACCGGCAACGCGGCCGTCTTCATGCAGAAGGTGAACCGGCTGCTCGCCGCCCCGCTGCTCGAGGCGGGCGAGTTCGCGCTGCTCAAGGCCGACACGATCGCGTACCTTGGGGACTTCCTCGCCGACCTGGATGCCGTCGGCGGCCGCATCCGGGCCCGACTCGCCGACCTCGACGCGGTGTCGCCCGAGCGGCGCGCCGCAGCCCTGGCGGCCGCGGCGGCGGCGTCCGGCGAGCTGGCGCTGACCGCGGCGGACGGCGAGCGGTCCTGGGCGCAGGTCGCCGCGGTGCACCTGCGCGGCCTGGCGGAGTGGTTCCGCGCCGACGCGGAGAGCCGGGCGGGGGCGGCCCTGCTGTACGTCAAGGCGCGGGAGGCGATCCTTGGTATCACCCGCGCGGTGGACCGCATGCGGGAGGCGGCGACGAGTCCGTCCAGCCGCTCCGCCGACCTGCTGCACCTGGCCGACTGGTTCGCCGGCTGCGACGACGACGAGCAGGCGCACGGTCTGTGGCACGCCGCGTTCGGGCTCGCCCCGGCCCGGCACCTCGGCCTGGCCGCCGCCGACGACACGCTGCCGCCGTCGACCAGCTGGTGGGATCCGGCCGGCGGCGCGGACGTCCCGGTCCGGCTGCGGGTCTCCGGCCGCACCGACTATGTCCGGCGCGCCACGACGGTGCCGGACCGCCGCGCGAGCCGGCGGCAGCTCGCCGCGGCCACCGCCGACCGGCTCCGGGAGGCCGCCCTGGCCGCGGACCTGCTCGTCGCCCTGGGCCCCACCCGGGTCGCGCAGCTCAACGGTCGCGTCGCCGGGCCGCTGGAGCCCGCGGCGCTGCGGCTGCTGGCCCACCTGATCTCCCGGGCGCAGAAGGCGGCGCCGCGGTCGGACGGCACCCGCATCGCGGTCAGCGTCGACGGCACGCTGGTGCTGCGGCTGCACGAGCCGCGGCCGCCCCGGGCCGCGCAGCTCACGGCGACGACCGGCACCTGGACGCTGCCGGACTACACCATCGAGGTCGCCCGACGCGGGTTGGCGGCCGCCCGGCCGCCCGGCGCCCTGCAGGTCGCCGGCGGGCCGCCCGCTCCCGCACGGGCCGCCGACCCGGCGCGGCCGGAGCCCGTACCGCCGCGACAGCAGGGCACACCGCCAAGCGAGGAGCCCGTACCGCCGAGATCGGAGGCCGTACCGGCATGGTGAGAAGCGTCCTGGCCGACGAGGCCGCCGCGCAGCGCGCCCGGGCGATCCGGGCGCTGCTGGCCCGACCGCTCCTGGACCGGGCCGCCGGGGACGACTTCACCGCCGTGGTGGTGCACGCCGAGTGGCTGCAGCGGTGGTTCGACGACAAGTGCGGCTGGGTGCTCATGGTGGACGGGCGCCACGGCTACGCGCGGCTGCGCAAGGTTCCCGCGTCCGACGACTCCCGTCGGGGCCTGCGGACCCACCGCACCAGCCGGCGCCCGTTCACCCGCCGCCGGTACGCGCTGCTGTGCGTGGCCGCAGCTGTGCTGTCGGACACCACCCGCCCGCAGATCAGCCTGCGCGACCTGGTGGAGCGGGTCACCGCCGCCGGCGCCGACCGGTCCGGGCTGGAGCCGTTCACCGCGACCCGGCGCGACGAGCGGGTGGCGCTGGTCGACGCGCTGGAAGTGCTCCTCGACCTGGGGGTGTTGCGGCTGCTGGAGAGCCGCGGCGACTACTCCAGCGAGGAGAGCGCCAACGCGTTGTACGACATCGACGATCGGCGGCTGGGCCAGCTCATCACGGCCCCGCAGTCGCCCGCGCTGGTCCGGTCGCTGCCGGAACTGATGCACGAGGACCGTTACGGCGCCCGGCATCCGGAAAACGGCCCGGCTGGAAGCGTCCGCCGGTCGCCGGCCGCGGAGCTGCCCGAGACGCGCGGCATCCCGGCCCTGCAGCGGTCGCTGGCGCTCGCCGCGGCAGGGGCCGCCACCGGCACCGAGGAGCAGCTGCGGCGCCGCATCCGGCACCGGATCATGCGCCGGCTGCTGGACGACCCGGTGCTCTACCTGGCCGACCTCACCGAGGCCGAGCGCAGCTACCTGCAGGTGACCGTCGCCAGCATCACCACCTGGGTGCGCGAGGCCGGCATGGTACTCGAACGCCGCCGGGAGGGCTGGGCGGTGATCGACCCCGACGACCTCGCCACCGACGTCCGCTTCCCCGAGGGCAACGACGTCGTGAAGCACGCGGCGCTGCTGCTCGTCGCGGCGCTGGCGCCGGAGGACCCGCGGGCGGCAACCACCGTGCGGCATCCGCGGGCCAGCGCGGAGCTGGTGCTGGCGGACCGCCTGCGCGGCCAGCCCGGCTGGGCCCGCGCCTACCAGGACTCCGGCGGCGCCGGCCGGCTCGCCGCCGCTGCGCTGGAGCTGCTGGCCGGGCTGGGCCTGGCCCGCGTGGACGCGACCGGGCTGGAGCTGCTGCCCGCCGCGGGCCGCTACCGCCCCCGACTCGCCGAGGCACCGGCCGCGCGCCGGCGGGAGAACCCGTGACGTCGGAGCTGCCCTACGACGTGCTCACCGGCACCCCGGAGCCGACCCGACGCCGGTGGCAGCCGCTGCGCGCCGGCATCCTCAACCTCTTCCGCTACGACGACCAGACCTTTGTCTTCCACAATGGACGGCTGCTGCTGCGCGGCAACAACGGCAGCGGCAAGTCGATGGCGGTGGAGGTGCTGATCCCGTACGTCCTGGACGCCGACCTGAGCCCGCAGCGGCTCTCCACCTTCGGCGGCCGCGACCGCGGCATGTTCCTGTGGCTGCTGGGCCACGAGCAGCCGCCCACCCGGGCGAACGCGCGCGCGTACGTATGGGTCGAGTTCGGCCGCCGCCGCCCGGACGGCGCCGCCGAGTACCTCACCGCCGGCGCGGGCCTGGAGGGGCTGCGCAGCGACTCCTCCGTCAAAGCCTTCTACTGGACCACCGCCGCCCGGGTCGGCATCCAGCTCCACCTGGGGGGTCCCGGCGCCGAGCCGCTGACCCGGCAGGCGCTCGCCGCCGCGCTCGCCGAGCACGCCGCCGGCGGGCTGCCCGGCCGGGTCCACCCCGACGCGAGGAGCCACCGGCGGGCCGTGAACGACGCGCTGTACGGGCTGCACGAGCGGCGGTTCGACGCGCTGCGGGCGACCCTGCTGCAGCTGCGCCGCCCGAAGCTGTCGGACAAGCTCAACGAGGAGTCGCTGAACCTGATCCTGCGCAACAGCCTCGCGCCGGTCAGCAGCACGATCGTGCAGGACCTCGCCGAGGGCTTCGAGCGTCTCGACCGGCACGCGGCGGCCGTCGCCGAGCTGCGCGGCGTCATCGAGGACCTGCGGTCCCTGCAGGCGGCGTACCGGCGCTACGCCCGAATCGCGGGCGCGGCCCGCGCGGACGCGGTGGTGGCCTCCGAGCGCGCGATCCGCGCGGCGCGGGAACGGGCCGGCGAGGCCACGGCGCAGCGCGACGCGGCGGTCGACGAGGGCCGCCGAGTCGCCGCCCGCCGGGCCGCCATCGGCGAGCGCCGCGCCCGGATCAGCGGCCGGCAGGCGGCGCTGCGGGAGCGGGAGGCGTACCGGCAGGGTCGCAACCTTGATGCGCTGCGCGAGCTGGTCCGCGGTCTCGGCGCCGAGGCCGATCGGCTCGAGGGTCAGGCCGCCGAGTGGCGCCGCACCGCCGAGCGGGACGCGCACAGCACCGAGCTGGCCAGCCGCGCGGCCGGCGACGCCCAGGCGGAGGCGACGAGCGCCCGGTTCGACGCCGAGGCGGCCGCGGTCGCCGCGGTGGCCCCAGCGGTGGACGCGCTGCACCGTGCGCTCGCCGCGGCGGTTGACGAGGTCCGCGGCCGGGACGTCGACACCGAGGAGGCGCTGCTCGCCGCGGTGGCCGAGGTACGCGCGCTGGCGCCCGCCGTGCCGCAGCGGTCCCGGGCGTGGGCGGGCACCGTGGCGGCGCTGCAGAAGTTGCGGCGCGCGGCGGGCGACGACGACGCGCGGCTGCTGGCGGCCCAGGCCGAGACCGAACGCGCCGACGCCGAGGCCGGCGACGCGGAGGGCGCCCTCAACGAGGCGCTCGACGCGGACCGCGACGCCACCCTCGCGTGGGTGCGGGAGTTGACGGCGTGGGCGCAGGCCAGCCCGCAGCTGTGCGCCGGGCAGGCGCCGCCGCTGCCGTGGGAGCCGGCGGTCGCGCTCGACCGCGCCCCGCGCTGGGCCCGCGAGGCGTACGACGCCCGCACCGCGCAGCTCGCCGGCGCGCGGGCGGAGCTGGACGCCGGCGCCGTCCGCGCGGCGGCGGTCGCGGCATCGTGGGCGGCGGCGGCCCAGGGCCTGGACGACCTGGCCACGACCACCGCCACGGCCGGTGCCGCGGCCCGGGAACACCGGGACGCCGCGGCCCGGTACCGGGCCGGGGTCCAGGCGTGGCTGGCCGGGCTGCGGGAGCTGCCGCTCGGCGGCCCCCCGCCGGACTGGGCTGGCCTGCCGCCGCACGAGCTGCCCGCCGTCGCGCTCGCCTGGGCCGAGCGGGCCGCCGACGCGCGGGGTGCGGAGCTGGCCGCCGACGCGGCCCGGCTGGAACTGCGGCTCGCGGCGGCGCGGGAGCGCGTGATCGATCTGGAGGCCGAGCGGGACCGGCTGGCGGTTGCCGGCCTGCCCGACCTACCCGCCCCCGCGACCCGCGGCGCGACCCGCGACGGCCGCCCCGGTGCGCCGTTCTACCTGCTCGTCGACTTCGCCCCGGGCGTCGGCGACGCCGACCGGCGGGGCATCGAAGCCGCCGCCATCGGTGCCGGACTGGCCGACGCCTGGGTCGTCCCGGACGGCCGGCTGCTGGCCGGGCCGGACGGCGCTCCGCTGCTGGACACCCAGCTCACGGTGGGGACCAGGCCGGTCCCGGCGGGTGCCGCGGCGCTGTCGACGCTCCTCGTGCCGGATCCCGCCTGCGCCCGTGCCGGGGTGCCCGCCGACGTCGTGGCCGCGCTGCTGGATCGGGTGGCGGTGGCCGACACCGCGGCACACCACCCGCACGGCCTCGTCGTCGGCCGGGACGGCACCTGGCGCAGCGGTCCGCTCACCGGCGCCCACGCGGTCGCGGCGGTCACCCTGATCGGCGCGGCCAACCGGGAGGCCGACCGGCTGGCCCGGCTGGCCCGCACCGAGCGGGACCTGGCGACAGCGCGCGCGGACGTGACCGCCCGTGCCGAGGAGTTCGCCGCTCGCGCGGCGGCGACCGACCGGCTGCGCGCCGAACGGGCCGCCCTGCCGACCGCCTCGCAGATGCTCGCGGCGGAGGAGGCCGCGCGGCGGGCGACCGCCGACGCCCGCACCGGCCTGCGCGCCGCCGAACGGCAACTCGCCGAGGCGTACGGGTCGAGCCTCGGCGAGCCGGCGCCCCCCGAGGACGTGACGGCGGCCGGCCGCGCCACCCATGGCGGGTGGACCTCGGTCGCGGCGGCGGTGGCCGCGGAGCCCGCGCACCCCGACGTGCCGACCCGCCTGGCATCGCTGCGGGACCGCGCCGCGGACACCGCGCAGCGCTGGAGCGGCACCGCCGCGACGCTGCGGGAACGCGCCGCCGCCACCGCGGCGTCCGCCGACACGGCCCGCAAGGAACGCGACGCGCTCCCCTCCGACGAGCCGGTGCGGCAGGCGCGCGCGGCGCTGGACCTGGCACGCCGGCAGCTGGAATCGGCCCGCACCCGCCTGCACGGCCGCCGGGACGACGAACGGCGGGCCCGCGACCGGGCCAGCGGCAGCGCCGCGGCGCTCACCGCCGCGCTGCGCGCCGAGGGACTGCCCGCCGACGCCGACCCGGAGGCACTCGGCGCGGCCCTGGACCGCTACCACACCCAGGCGGCCCGGTGGTTGACCGCCGAAGCCGAGGCGGTGCGTGGCTCCGGCGCTGCCGGGCTCGCCGCGGCCCGCAGCCTGCACAGCGCCGACCGGGCCGAGCGCGCCGCCCGGCTCGCGGCCGAGCGACGCGCCGACCATCGCACCAGGCAGGCCACTTTGGACTCGCTCAGCGACGCCTACGGCCTCGCCTACGTCGAGATCGTCGGGGAACTCGACCGGCTGTCCGCCGAGGACGACGGCCTTGCCGCGGAGTTGGAGGAGCTGCGCGGGGCGGAACTCGACTGCGTCAACGCGCAGGCTGTTGCCGAGGCCGCACAGCGCGACGCCGATCGGATGCGGGACGAGGCCGTAGCGGCCCGGACCACCGCGGGCGCGGCGTTTCTCACCGCGGCCCGGCTCGGCGTGCTCACCGCCGCCGGGCTGCCGGACAACCCCGCCGCCGGCAACGCGTCGAAGGACCGGACCGACGACGAGGAGCCGGGGCCACCGACCGGCGGGCTGGGGGTACGGGCGCTGCGCGACTGGGCCACCGCCGTCCGGGAGGCCGCCGGCGACGCGGCCCGCACGGTGGCGGCCGTCGAGCGGGCGGCCAACCGGGTGACCGAGACCCGCCACAGCCTGGAGCCACGCCTCGCCGGCCGGGTCGTCGTCCGCGACGAGCAGCGCGAGCAGCTGCTCCTGCTGCACGTCAACCGGGCCGGACGCACCCTCCCGCTGCATGAGATGATCGACGTCCTGGGCGGCGAGCTGGCCCGGGACGGCGAGCTGCTCGCCCGGGAGGAGGCGGAGCTGTTCCGCAGGTTCCTCGCCGGTGAGACCCGCCGCGAGGTCACCACGAAGGTCCGCGACGCGCGCACCACCATCCGGGCGATGACGGAACTGATGGCCGCGCACCCCACCGGCAGCGGCATCCAGGTCCGGCTGCGGTGGGTTCCCGACGACAAGAACGCCCCCGGCATGCAGGACGTGGTCGCGCTGATGGCCAAGGACGCGCCGCTGGACAGCGAGAAGGAGCGGCTGCAGGCGTTCTTCCGGCAGCGCGTCGACCGAGTCCGCACCGGCGTCGACGCAGACTGGACCACCCAGCTCACCGAGCTGCTCGACTACCGCCAGTGGTGGCGGTTCCAGCTGGAGTACCGCCGCTCGCGCGACGAGGGCTGGACGGCGTTGAACAGCAAGACCCACGGGGCGCTCTCCGGCGGCGAGAAGGCCGTCTGCCTGCACCTGCCGCTGTTCGCCGCGGCGGCCACCTACTGCGACTCCGCCAGCGTCCGGGCCGTGGAAGCCGACGGGCGGGACGTCCCGGGCTGCCCGCGGCTGATCGTTCTGGACGAGGTCTTCGCCGGGGTGGACGAGGACAACCGCGGGGCGCTGTTCGACATCGTCCGCACCCTGGACCTGGACATGGTCGCGACCAGCGAGAGCGAGCAGGGCTTCTATCCGCAGCTCGACGGCGTCGCCGTCTACCACCTGGTGAGCAGCGACGCCCTCGGCTGCGTGCTGGCCTCCCGCACCGTCTGGGACGGCCGCGCGGCCCACCGGCTCCTCGACGGCGACCTCGTCGACGCGCCGTGACCGAGTCGCCCGCGGCCCCGCCGGCGGCCCAGCCCGCGGCCCCGCCGGGGGCGCTCACCGACCGGCCGTCGCTCGACCGTGACCATGCCCGCCGGATCGCTGCCGTGCTGGCCGACCCGCAGTGGCGGTGGTTGACCGAGGCGGTGCGGGCGGCGTGGGAGGCCGACCTGAGCCGCACCCGGGTACGCGTCGACCTCGACCGGCTCGACGAGGGCTCCACCGCCGCGATGGCAGACTTCCTCGGCTGGCCCACGCACCGCACCGGCCGGGTCACCGTGTCGCTGACCAGGCTGGACGCCCTGCTGCTCAGCAGCGGCCTGGCCGCGGGGCTGGCCCCGTGCCTGCTGGCCGCGGGCGGGCCGCTGCGCGACGAGGCCGGCGAGCGGCGGGCGCGGGCGGGCGCCCGCCGGGCCGCCGACGACTCGGCGTGGTCCGCCGCCCGGTCCCACCCCGCCTGCCAACGGCATCCCGCGCTTGTCGACTGGCTGGCGGCCGAGCGACGGGCCGGTAAGCTCCCCGCCGATCCGCCCGTGCGGGCCCGGGTGCTGCGGGACGCGCTCGCCGTTGTCCACCTGCTCCCCCACTCCGGCACCAGCCTGGGCCAGCTGGCCAGCCGCGCGCTCGGCTCGGCGCATGCCCTGGACTCGGGGGCGGTCCCCGTCACCGTGCTGCGCGCCCTCGCGCACCTCGCCGGGCAACCGGCCGTACCCGCCGACGCGGCCGGCCAGCGCGCGCTCTGGGCCTCGGTCGGGGTCGCCCGCGACAGTGTCTCGTCGACCGTGCTGGTGCTGAACCTGCGGCTACCGGGCGAAGGCCCGCTGCCGGTCACCCTGTCGGTCCACGCCGACCACGGCATCCCGGTGCGGCTGACCCTCGACCAACTGCAGCGGTACCTCGACAGCTCACCGCCACCGCCCTCCCGGTACGGGCTGGTCTCGGTGTGCGAGAACCCCAGCGTGGTCGAGGCCGCCGCCCAGCGGCTCGGTGCCGGGTGCGGGCCGTTGCTCAGCGTGGAGGGGCGACCCAGCGTGGCCGCCACGCGGCTGGTGGCCCACCTGATCGGGGCGGGTTGCGCCCTGCGGTACCACGGCGACTTCGACTGGCCGGGCCTGGCCATCGCCGCCGACCTCGTCCGGGCCGGGGCGGCGCCCTGGCGGATGGCCGCGCCGGACTACCTGGCGGCGCTACCGCTGCACCCGGACCTGCCACGGCTGCCGGTCGCACCGCCGAACGTCGAGACCGCGTGGGATGCCGCGCTCACCGAGGCGATGCGCCGACACCGACGTCAGGTCGAAGAGGAACACGTGATCGACGATCTGCTGACCGACATCGCCGGATCGGTGTAGGGCTCCGGATCGGCGTCGCGCCCGTCGGCGTCGCGGCGCCGCCTGGGCCGCTACGCCGCAGGGCGCTAGGCTCGCCGGCCATGGGACTGCTCACCTTCGGCCTCAACCTCACCCTGGACGGTTGCGTCGACCACCGGGAGGGGATCGCCGACGACGAGACGCACGCCTTCTTCACCCGTCTCATGGACGAGAGCGGGGCGATGCTGTGGGGTCGCGTCACCTACGAGATGATGGAGAGCTACTGGCCGGCCGTCGCCCGCGGCGACGAGGAGGCGCCGACGGCCCTGCGCGAGTGGGCGGTCACGCTGGAGGCCAAACCCAAGTACGTGGTGTCCTCGACGCGCACGGACTTCCCGTGGACCAACAGCCACCACATCGCCGGCGATCTGCGTGAGGGCGTGCAGAAGCTCAAGGACGCGACCCCGGCCGGGGTCCTCCTCGGCAGCGGCATGCTCGCGACCGCGCTCGACCGGCTGGACCTGATCGACGAGTACAGGTTGCTCGTCCATCCCAGGATCGCCGGCCACGGCCCGACGCTGTACCAGGGCGGGCTGCCCGGCACGCGCCGGCTCGAGCTGCTCTCGGCGCAGCCGCTGCGCAACGGCGCGGTGGCCGTGCACTACCGCCGCGCGCGTTGAATCACCGGAGGCCACTCGCCGCCAGCCACCCACGGCAGCCCGACCGCGATGGATACCCCATCGGGGTATGTTACGGCCAAGGCAGGTAGACCCTACCGGCTCTCCGGCGGGGTGTGTGTGCCACTCGCCAGCCGCGGCCGAGGTCCGGGAGCTGTCGGAGGAGACGCGCCTGGCCGCCGCCGATGGCCTGCACAGTGACTAGTCACCGCTCACCCGGCAGCGGGCAACCCTTGACAAACCATAGAAGTGTCCCAATTCTAAGGAACGCCGAGAGTTCAGGCGGATCGGTCGCGCGCGTCCGCCCTGAAGCGAGGATCGACTGGTGCGGATTCGGGTCCTGGGGCCGGTGCAGATCTTCACGGGCGCTGTGGTGATGGAGGTCGGCCCGGCGCAACGATGCCGGGTGCTGGCAGCGCTGGCCGCCGATGCGGGCCGATTGGTGTCCCGGGCCGCGCTGGTCGATCGTGTCTGGGGCAAGTCGCCACCTGGCGGGGCGTGGCGGACCATACAGACCCACATCGCGCATATCCGGCGAGTGTTGACGCAGGCGGGGGCGTTGGCGCAGGTGGTGCGGGTGCACCGCGGTGGCGGCTACCTGCTCGACATCGACCCCGACACGGTCGATGTGCACCTGTTCCGTCGCCTGGCCGCACAGGCGCAGAAGCGGTCTGGATGTGCCGACGGGTTAGCGCTGTGGCGTGAGGCAGTAGATCTGTGGCGGGGTGAGCCGCTGGCCGGGCTCGGGGTGGACTGGGCAGAACGGACCCGGGATGCCTGGTACGGCGAGTATCGGGACGCGGTGCTGGGCTGGGCCGACGCCGAGATTCGGGCCGGGGATCCGACCGCGGTGATAGGCGCCCTGACGGACCTGGTCGG
>DATMJT010000506.1:0-10579 GCA_035553735.1 Pilimelia sp. | reverse complement strand
GGGCCACGCCCAACCCCCGCGCGACGAGGGCCTGGGCGACGACGAAGTCGTGGGCGCCGTGCCGGACGTCCGGGGTGAACCCGGCGGACGCCGCCAGGCGGACCAGGTTGGCGGTGCAGCCGTCGCCGCCGGTGATCCACTTCTCGCCGCGGAACGCCGACAGGTCGGGCACGGCCAGGCCGCCGCCGGGGTGCGTCCCCGCCGCACCGCTGCCGGGGTGCGTCGCCGGCAGCACCAGACGCACCGGGTCCACGTGCAGCGGCGACCACACCAGGTCGGTGTCCGGCGGTGTGGGGTCGGCGTCGTACGCGAACGACAGCGCCACGTCGGCCGCGCCGCTGCCGAGCGCCGCCAGCGCCTCCGGCGGGTCCGCCTCGCTGATCCGCACGTCCAGCCCGGGGTGGCGACGCGCCAGCGCCGCCACGGCCGCGGCGCCGAGCGTCGCGGCGGCCGACGGGAAGGCGAACAGCCGCACCGTCCCGCCGTCCAGGCCCGCCAGGGCGGTCACCGCGGTGCGGGCGGCGCGCAGCCGGGCGGCGATCCCGTCGGCGTGTCGGGCCAGCGTCTCGCCGGCCTCGGTCAGCCGCACGCCGCGGGAGTGCCGCAGCACCAGCGGCACCCCGGCGTCGCGCTCCAGCGCGCGCAGGTGCTGGCTGACCGCGGGCTGGGTGAGCCCGAGGGCCCGCGCCGCCGCGGCCAGCGAGCCCGCGCGGGCGACCTGCCGGAACACCAGCAGTCGTTGCGGATCCACGACCCAAGTATCGCTTGGGTCTGGTCAGTGGAATTGCCGGCTACCGAGGTGGCCGCGGCCGCGTCACGCTGGCGTCACCGGCGGCCCACGCCCGCCGCCGGCGCCACCCCGGCCCGCGGCACGACACGCGCGTGCCGGACGAACGAACGACCCAGTGTGAGGACGCCGTGACAGCTGACCGCCGACCCGACCCCCCGGGCGCACCGCCCGCGCCCGACGAGTTCGCGCACCTGCTGCGCCGGGCCTGCGCGCACGCCGAGCAGTGGCGGTCCGCCGTGGCGCAGCAGCCGGTCTTCCCGCCGGTCGACGCCGCCGAGCTGCGGCGCCTGCTCGACGCCGACGGGCTGCCCGAGGGGCCCGGCGACCCGGACGCGGTGCTGGACCTGCTCGCACACGCGGGGCGGATCGGCTCCACCGCCAGCGCCGGCCCCCGGTACTTCGGCTACGTGATCGGCTCCTCCTCGCCGGTCACCGTGGCCGCCGACTGGCTGGTCTCGGCCTGGGACCAGAACGCCGCGCTCTACACCTGCGGGCCGGCGGTCGCGGTGATCGAGGAGGTCTGCGCCCGCTGGGTGGTGGACCTGCTCGGCCTGCCGCCGCACACCTCGGTGGGCTTCACCACGGGCACCCAGATGGCGGCGTTCACCGTGCTGGCGGCCGCCCGGCAGCACCTGCTGGAGCGCCGCGGCTGGGACGTGGCCGCCGACGGGCTCTGGGGCGCGCCGCGCTTCCCGGTGATCGCGAGCGCGCAGCGGCACGCCACCGTCGACCGGGCCCTGCGCTACCTGGGCCTCGGCGCGCCGACCGCCCTGGTGGCGTGCGGCGAGGACGGCACGGTCGACCTGGGCGCCCTGCGCGACGCGCTCGCGCGGGCGGCGGGGCCCGCGCTGGTGTGCGTGCAGGCGGGCAACATCCACACCGGCGCCGTGGACCCGCTCGGCGACGTGTGCGAGCTGGTGCACGCGCACGGCGGGTGGGTCCACGTCGACGGCGCCATCGGGCTGTGGGCCCGGGCCAGCGCCGCGCACGGGCACCTGCTCGACGGGGTGGAGCGCGCGGACTCGTGGACCGTCGACGGGCACAAGTGGCTCAACGTGCCGTTCGACTGCGGCGTCGCGCTGACCGCCCACCCGGCGGCGCACGCCGCCGCGATGTCCAGCACGTCGGCGTACGTGGTGCCCTCGGGCGAGCGCGACCCGATGGAGACGGTGCCGGAGTGGTCCCGCCGGGCCCGCGCCGTGCCGGTGTACGCCGCGCTGCGCGCCCTGGGCCGCTCGGGCGTGGCGGAGCTGGTCGACCGCGCCGTGGCGCTGGCCCGGCGGATGGCCGCCCGGCTGGCAGCCCACCCCGGGGTGCTGGTCCTCAACGATGTGGTGCTCAACCAGGTGATGGTGCGCTTCGAGGCGCCGGGGCGCGACGGCGACGCGCTCACCCGGGAGGTCGTGGACCGGGTGCAGCGCGAGGGCACCTGCTGGCTGGCCGACTCCCGGTACGGCGACCGCGCGGTGATGCGGATCTCGGTGTGCTCGTACGCGACCGACGAGGCGGACGTCGACCGCAGCGCCGAGGCCATCGTGCGCGCCCTCGCGGCGGCGGTCGCCGCGGCCGCCTGAGAGACTGCCGACGGCGGCCGTTCGCGGGCCGCCGGGCCGCCGGTGCGGCCGGCGGCCCGCGGCCGGCGGAGGTCGACCCGCGGCCGGCGGCCCGACGCCGGCGGCGAACCGGTGACGGCGCACGTCGCGCGCGGCCGGTGACGGAGCACGTCCGAGTGTGGAGGAGGCGCGAATGCCCGGTCCGGGTGGCATCGGCGGCATCGGCGACACCCCGGTGGTGCGCCTGGCACGGCTGGTCGACGCGCAGTGCGCGCAGGTGTGGGTGAAGCTGGAGTCGGCGAACCCGACGGGCTCCTACAAGGACCGGATGGCGCTGGCCATGATCGAGGCCGCGGAGGCCGACGGGCGGCTGCGCCCCGGCCAGCAGGTCGTGGAGGCCAGCGTGGGCAGCACCGGCTCGTCGCTGGCGCTGGTCTGTGCGGTGAAGGGCTACCGGCTGCGGATCGTCTCCTGCGACGCGTTCGCGCCGGAGAAGATCCGCACCATGCGGGCGCTGGGCGCCGAGGTGGAGCTGATCCCCAGCCCGGCCGGCATGACCCCGGACCTGGTCCCGGCGATGCAGCGGCGGGCCGCCGAGATCGCCGCGGAGACCGGCGCCTTCCTCACCGACCAGTTCCACAACGCCGACATGCTCACCGGGTACCGGCGCCTCGGCGAGGAGCTGCTCGCCCAGCTGCCGGGACCGCCGGCGATCACCGCGTTCTGTTCGTACGTGGGCACCGCGGGCTGCTTCCTGGGCACCGCCCGCGCGCTGCGGGAGCGGCTGCCGGCGGTGCACCGGGTGGTGGTCGAGCCGGCCGAGTCGGCCGTGCTCTCCGGCGGGCCCGCCGGCGCGCACCGCATCGAGGGCGGCGGCATCGGCCGGCGCCCGCCGCTGCTCGAACCGGCGGACTTCGACGAGGTGGTCGCCGTGGCGGAGGCGGAGGCGTACGCCATGGCCCGGGACGCCGCCCGCGCCGAGGGCATCTTCTCGGGCCCGTCCACCGGCGCCAACCTCGTCGCCGCACTGCGGGTGGCCCGCCGCCTGGGGCCGGGCCACCGGGTCGTCACGGTCGCGGTGGACAGCGGCCTGAAGTACCTGAGCGGGCCCCTGTACGGGGCGGCCTGAGCCGCCCCCGGGCCGCGGCGCCGGGGACGGCCGGCGGCGGGGACCCGGCGCGGCCTACGGCTCGCCGCGCCGCTGGCGCAGCTTGGTGAGCGCCTCGGCCAGCAGCGCGGCGCCGTCGGCGTCGCTGCGCCGCTCCTTGACGTACGCCAGATGCGACTTGTACGGCTCCGTGCGCGCCCGCCCCGGCGGGTTCTGCGGGTCCCGGCCCGCCGGCTGGCCGCAGCGCTGGCAGTCCCAGGTGTCCGGCGGCGGCGCGTCGGCGGCCAGCAGCACGTCGGTGCGGTGGTCGCGGGCACACCAGTAGCTGACCTCCCGGCGCGGCGCGGGCTCGCACCGCTCGCTGGGGCGCATGGGGGCGGAGCCGACCCGGCTGCCTCGGATGGCGCTGCTTCCGGCCACGTTCGTTCGCTCCTCGTGGATCGGCGGTGCGACGGGTGGCGCCCTGCCTCGGCGCGTGCGCGCCGCCGGGAGGGAAGGCGCCGACCGCCGCGCACGTAACGCAGTGCGCGCGGTCCGTCACGACCGGACCGCGCGCAGAGTCTATGTCGTGGCCTGGCGTCAGGAGGTACCGGCCTGGGCCAGCTTGAGCCACAGGCCAAGGCCCACGATGCAGGCGAACCAGACAACACCGACCAGAATGGTGTATCGGTCCAGGTTCTTCTCGGCGACCGACGAGCCGGCCAGGCTGGACGAGACCCCGCCGCCGAACATGCTGGACAGGCCGCCGCCCTTGCCGCGGTGCAGCAGGATCAGCAGCGTGAGCAGGAAGCTCGTGATGACCACCAACACGATCAACGTGTACGCGAACGCGATCGGCATCGCAGGTTCCAGTCCTCTCTCGTGCTCGCCCCGCCGACGGCGGACCGAGCGTGGGCCGGCGGCCCCGGCCGGAGCCGGCAGCCGCCACGCCGGTGGTCGTCAGGCCCGGTGGTCGTTCCGGGCCGTTGGGTCCAGCCGGGCCGATAGGTCCAGCCGGGCCGATAGGTCCAGCCGGGCCGATGTGGCGGTCGCGGCCGGTTCGACGCCCCGGGCAGTGTCCCAGGATAGCGGCTGGCTCACGAGCCGGTGGACCGGGCCGGGTCCGCCAGCCCCAGCGCCGCGAGGTCCGGCTGGCCGTACTGCGGGTGGATGAAGCCGCCGCGGACGTTCGAGCCGGCCAGCCGCAGCGCGTTCTGGTGGATCACCGGGATGGTCACGGCCAGCTGCTGGATCCGGCTGTCCAGCTCCCCCCACATCACGTACTGGCGCTCCAGGTCCGCCTCGGCCAGCGCCTGGTCGATCAGCCGGTCCACCTCCGGATCGGTGAGGAACGACCAGTTGGTGGTGCCCGGCTTGCCCGGCGGCAGCACCGTGCGGCCGTCGTACAGCGGCGGGATCACCGCCGAGCCGTTGGCCCAGTCGGCCACCCAGCCGGCGTAGCGCAGGTGGTAGGGGCCGCCGGAGTCCGAGATCCGGTCGTAGTACGACTCGGCCGGCAGCGGTACCAGCTCCACCTGCACGCCGATGCGGGTGTACGACTCGACGACGGTGGTCATGAACCGCTTGACCGTCGACCGGTCCGGGTAGGCCAGCTTGAGCCTGGTCGGGCAGCGCTTGCCGGCCTTGGCCGCGTCCGCCAGCACCTGCCGGGCCCGATCGGGCTGCCCGTCCTGGTTGGTCTTGGTGCCGAAGTGGTCGAACTCCTTGAAGGACCTCTGGGACGGCGGGATCACCGACGTGGCCAGGTCGCCGAACATCGACCCGCCCATCGCGGCCCGGAACTTGCGCTTGTTGAACCCGTAGGCCAGGGCGTGCCGGCACTCCAGGTCCGGCAGCAGCTTGTAGTTGACCGAGAAGAACCGCACGATGCCGCTCGGCCCCACCACCGCCCGCCGGGACAGCTCCGCGTCGTTGATCACCTGCTGGACGAAGTTCGAGGCCACGTCGGCGTCCAGCAGGATGGTCGACGCCGCGTCGCCCTGGTCCAGGATCAGGTCGTTGGTGACCACGGCGGTGTTCGGGTTCGTGGTGATGACGATCTGGTCGGCGTACGCCGGGCGCACCAGGTCGGTGCGCCGGTCCCAGTGCGGGTTGCGCACCAGCACGATCCTGGAGGCGGTGGCCTCGGTGATCCGGTACGGCCCGGTGGCCAGCGGCCGCTTGTCGTACGCCGCGAGGTCCTTGTCCCGGCCCGGCTGCACCGGCGCGAACACCGACAGCGCCACCGTGTAGCCGAAGTCGCCGACCGGCCGGCGCAGCCGGAACCGGATCGTGGAGTCGTCCACGCAGGTGATCGACTCCAGTCCGCGGCCGGAGTTGTTGCCGTCGACGAACGGCCCCTTGTACGGCGTGGGGTTGTCCAGCAGGTAGGAGCGGGCGTAGCTGGCGCCGGTGGCGAACTCCGGGGCGAAGCTGCGCTCCACGCCGTACTTGACGTGCCCGCAGGTCACCGGCGAGCCGTCCTCCCACTTGATCCCCGGCTTGAGGGTGAACTCCCAGACCGTGTTGTCCTCGCTGGGCCGGCCCACGTCGGTGGCCAGGTCCCCGACGAGGCCGCTGGCGGCCTGGCCGGGCTCGGCGCGGAACGTGGTCAGGGTGCGGCTGACGATCCGGCTGATGTTCGCGTCGGTGGTGACGTTGAGCTTCTGCGGGTCCAGGTGGGTCGGCATCGCGCCGAGCACCACCCGCAGCGTGCCGCCCAGCTTCGGGCGGTCCGGGGCGGCGGTGGCGTCGACCCCGTCGCAGGCCGCCGTGGCGGCCACCGCCACGACGGCGAGCAGCGCGGCCGCGGCCCGCCGGGACCGACCGCCGGGGCGGGGGTGGGCGACGCCGGCCCGGGCGGCGCGGAACCGGGCGGCGCGGAACCGAGCGGCGCGGAACCGAGCGGCGCGGAACCGGGCGGCGCGGGCGCGCAGGGTCATCGTCACGAGCAAACTCTAGGCGCGGTAACGCGAAAAGGCGAAGGACCCCCGGCTTCTGACCGGGGGTCCCACCAGCGGTTCCGCCGAACGGCCGCACCGACCGCGACGGGCGGTGGACTACCGCCCCACGTGCTCCGGAAAGCGGCAGATCGTGACGAACTCGTCGGCGTCCAGGCTGGCGCCGCCGACCAGCGCACCGTCCACGTCCGGCTGGGCCATGATGCCCGCGATGTTGGCGCCCTTGACCGAGCCGCCGTAGAGGATCCGGACCGCGCCGGCCACCTCCGCGCCGTGCCGCTCGCCCAGCCGGGCCCGCAGCGCCCCGATCACCTCCTGGGCGTCCTCGGGCGTGGCGGTCCTGCCGGTGCCGATCGCCCACACCGGCTCGTAGGCCACCACCACCTTCTCCACCTGGTCGGCCTTGAGCCCGTCCAGGGCCGCGTCCAGCTGGGCCACGGTGTGCGCCACGTGCCCGCCGGCCTCGCGCACCTCCAGCCCCTCGCCCACGCACAGGATCGGGGTCAGGCCGTTGGCCAGCGCCGCGTTGACCTTGGCGTTGACCAGGGCGTCGTCCTCGCGGTGGTAGGCCCGGCGCTCGGAGTGCCCGACCACCACGTAGGTGCAGCCCAGCTTGGCCAGCATCGGCCCGGAGATGTCCCCGGTGTAGGCCCCGGACGGGTGCGGCGAGAGATCCTGCGCGCCGTAGCCGATGAGCAGCTTGTCCCCGTCCACCAGGGTCTGCACGCTGCGCAGGTCGGTGTACGGCGGCAGCACCACGACCTCGACATCGGTGAGCTGCTTCTCCGAGAGGCTGAACGCCAGCTTCTGCACCAGCGCGATGGCCTCCAGGTGGTTGAGGTTCATCTTCCAGTTGCCGGCCATCAGCGGCCGTCGCTGCGGGTTCATCGTCAGTCCTCCAGGGCGGCCAGGCCGGGGAGGGTCTTGCCCTCCAGGAACTCCAGGGAGGCGCCGCCACCGGTGGAGATGTGCGAGAACGCGTCCGCCGGGATGCCCAGCGCCCGCACCGCCGCGGCCGAGTCACCGCCGCCGACCACCGTGAAGGCGTCCAGCCCGGCGATCGCCTCGGCCACCCCGCGGGTGCCGGCGGCGAAGGGCGCCAGCTCGAACACCCCCATCGGCCCGTTCCAGAACACCGTCCGCGCGCCGGCCAGGGCCGCGGCGAACGCGGCCACGCTGGCCGGGCCGATGTCCAGACCCAGCCGGTCGGCTCCGATCGCGTCCACCGGCACCACCTCGTGGTCGGCGTCGGCGGCGAACGCCGTGGCCGCCACGACGTCCACCGGCAGCACCAGCTTGTCGCCGGCCCGCTCCAGCAGCCGGGCGCAGGTGTCCACCATGGGCTCCTCCAGCAGCGACGCGCCGACCTCGTGCCCGGCCGCCCGGAGGAAGGTGAAGCACATACCGCCGCCGACCAGCAGCCGGTCCACCCGGGGCAGCAGCGCCTCGATGACCGCCAGCTTGTCGGAGACCTTGGACCCGCCCAGCACGACCACGTACGGGGACTCCGGGTGCTCGGTCAGCCGGCGCAGCACCTCCACCTCGCGGCGCACCAGCCCGCCGGCGAAGTGCGGCAGCCGCCGTGCCACGTCGTACACGCTGGCGTGCCGGCGGTGCACGGCGCCGAACGCGTCGTCCACGTAGGCCTCCGCGAACGCCGCCAGCCGGTCGGCGAACGCGCCCCGCTCGGCGTCGTCCCTGCTGGTCTCCCCCCGGTTGAACCGCAGGTTCTCCAGCAGCGCCACCTGCCCGGGGCCCAGCTCGTCGACCACGGCCCGGGCCGACTCACCGACCGTGTCGGTGGCGAACGCGACCGGCGCGCCGAGCAGCTCGCCCAGCCGCGCCGCGACCGGGGCCAGGCTGTACTTCGGGTCCGGCGCCCCCTTGGGCCGACCCAGGTGCGACACCACCAGGACCGCGGCGTCGGCCTCGACCAGCGCGCGCAGCGTCGGCAGCACCGCCCGGATCCGGTTGTCGTCGGCGATGACGCCCGGCGCCGACGTGTCGAAGGGCACGTTCAGGTCGGCGCGCACCAGCACGCGCCGACCCTTCACGCCCTCGCCGATCAGCTCGTCGACGGATGGCAGACCCACGCCGGTCACGCACCCACGAGCTTGACGATGTCGATCAGCCGGTTGGAGTAGCCCCACTCGTTGTCGTACCAGCCGACGACCTTGACCTGGTTGCCCAGCACCCGGGTCAGCGGCGCGTCGAAGATGCACGAGGCCGGGTCGGTGACGATGTCCGCCGACACGATCGGGTCCTCGGTGTAGCTGAGCACGCCACGCAGCGGGCCCTCGGCCGCCGCCCGCACCGCGGCGTTGATCTCCTCGACCGAGGTCTCCCGGGACGCGGTGAAGGTCAGGTCGGTGGCCGAGCCGGTCGGGATCGGCACCCGCAGCGCGAAGCCGTCCAGCTTGCCCTTCAGCTCGGGCAGCACCAGCCCGATCGCCTTGGCGGCGCCGGTGGAGGTGGGCACGATGTTCAGCGCGGCGGCCCGGGCCCGGCGCAGGTCGGAGTGCGGGCCGTCCTGCAGGTTCTGGTCCTGGGTGTACGCGTGGATCGTGGTCATCAGGCCGCGCTCGATGCCGACCGCCTCGTGGATCACCTTGGCCATCGGGGCCAGGCAGTTGGTGGTGCACGAGGCGTTGGAGATGACCGTGTGCGCGGCGGGGTCGTACGTGTCGTGGTTGACCCCGTAGACGATCGTGACGTCCTCGTTCTTGGCCGGGGCCGAGATGATCACCTTCTTGGCGCCGGCGTCCACGTGGGCGCGGGCCTTGGTGGCGTCGGTGAAGAAGCCGGTGGACTCCACCACGACGTCGGCGCCGACGTCGCCCCAGGGCAGGTTGGCCGGGTCCCGCTCGGCGAAGGCCTTGACCGTCTTTCCGTTGACCGCGATCTCGTCGGCCGACGCCTTCACCTCGTACGGCAGGCGGCCGAGGATGCTGTCGTACTTGAGCAGGTGCGCCAGCGTGCTGTTGTCGGTGAGGTCGTTGACGGCGACCACCTCGATGTCCGCCCCAGACGCGAGCACCGCCCGGAAGAAGTTCCGCCCGATGCGGCCGAAGCCGTTGATGCCAACCCGGATGGTCACAGGCTCCATCTCCTCGACTCGTGTCGCCGGCCCCGGTGCGCGGGCCCCGGCGCAGGTGTGGGCGCCGACCACGGGGGCCGGTCGCCGAGGGTCTACCGGCCGCCCCGCGCCGCGGTCCGCGAGGGGACCTGACCGCTGGAGGCGGTGGGTACGGCGGGGCGACCAGCCTGCCGGCCACGTCGCCGTACGTCTTCGACCCTATCTGAGCCCCGGCCGGCACGCCGGCAGGGGGCGGAATCCGCCCACGGCGTCACCGGCCGCTGCGCCGGCCCACGCTCAACAGGACAGCATCTCCGGGGTGACCGCCGCCTCGGTGTCCGGGATGCCGAGGTCGCGCGCCCGCTTGTCGGCCAGGGCCAGCAGCCGGCGGATCCGCCCGGCGATGGCGTCCTTGGTCAGCGGCGGGTCGGCCAGTGCGCCCAGCTCCTCCAGCGACGCCTGCCGGTGCTCCAGGCGCAGCCGGCCCGCCGAGCTGAGGTGCTGCGGTGCCGTGTCGTCCAGGATCTCCAGGGCCCGGGTCACCCGGGCCGCGGCGGCCACCGCGGCGCGCGCCGAGCGGCGCAGGTTGGCGTCGTCGAAGTTGGCCAGGCGGTTCGCCGTCGCCCGCACCTCCCGGCGGACCCGACGCTCCTCCCACGTCAGCACGCTCGCGTGGGCACCGATCCGGGTCAGCAGCGCGCTGATGGCGTCGCCGTCCTTGACCACCACCCGGTCGACGCCGCGCACCTCGCGGGCCTTGGCCGTGATGCCGATCCGCCGGGCCGCGCCGACCAGGGCCAGCGCCGACTCCGGCCCCGGGCAGGTGATCTCCAGCGCGCAGGAGCGGCCCGGCTCGGTCAGCGACCCGTGGGCCATGAACGCCCCGCGCCAGGCCGCCACGGCGCAGCACACGTTGGCCGACACCACGTGCGGTGGCAGGCCGCGCACCGGACGGCCGCGCACGTCCAGCAGGCCGGTCTGCCGGGCCAGGGCCTCGCCGTCCTTGACCACCCGGACGATGTAGTGGCTGCCCTTGCGCAGCCCGCCGGAGGCCAGGATGTGGATCTCGCTGGGGTAGCCGTAGACCTCGGCCACCTCGCCGCGCAGGCGGCG